>USCM01000016.1 GCA_900553155.1 uncultured Prevotella sp.
GTTATGGCTGTATCGGCACTCGTTGTGGGTGCGTTGTCGGCAGTTGTGCCTGCTTTCTACAGCACATCGTTCACCCCGGCAATGGTGCTTAAAGGCTCGTTCGGACTCTCGCCACGCGGCAGACGTCTGCGTATGGCTATCATGGCGGTACAGTTCTGCGTGGCTTTCGCACTGGCTATATATATAGGTGTGATGTCGAACCAGTCGAGCTACATCTTCAACAGCGACTATGGCTTCAACAAGAACGAGGTGTTCTACACATGGTTGTCGGATGAGGCACAGACCAAGAAGGACGCCGTGCGTGCCGAACTGAAGAAGCTTCCGTTTGTAGAGAGTGTAGGTTTCGCACAAAACGCTATCGGTGTCCACGACAACTATATGGGTTGGGGACGTGGAGATGGCGAGCATCGCGTTTCGCTCCAGGTGTTGCCGTGCGACTATGACTATCTGCGCACAATGCAACTTAAGATTGTTGAGGGCCGCAACTTCAACGAATCGGACATGAAGACGGGTGCATACGTGCTAAACAAGGCAGCTATGGCGCAATACAAATGGTTTGTTGTGGGCGACTCAATCGGACGTCAGACCGATTGGGACAGCCAGTCCAACTACAACATAGTGGGTGTTTGCGAAAACTTCAAGCTCAAGTCGATGCGCTGCGACAACAGCAATGTGGCTGTGGCGTTCATCATCTTCGGTCCGAACATGACAAGCTGGGGCGATCGTTGTGGTCAGGTGTTTGTACGCGTGGCTAAGAATCAGGACAAGCTCGAGGCTAAGCGTCGCATAGCCGAGGTGCTTAACAAGCTGGACGGATCGCAGAAGTATGAGATGAAGTTCCTTGACGACGACTTGCAACAGACATACGTGGACGAGTTCCGCTTTATATCTCAGGTTAAGTTGTTTGCCATTATCTGCATCATAATAACTATAATAGGTGTGTTCTCGCTCACGATGTTCGAGACCGAATACCGCCGCAAGGAGATAGCCATACGCAAGGTGATGGGTTCTTCGGTAGGCGCTGTAGTAAGGTTGTTCGCCATGCGCTATGCCGTTCCGCTTGTCGTAGCCTTCGTTGTGGCTGCGCCGTTAGGTTGGTGGCTCAGCAAGCAGTGGCTGCAGAGCTTTGCCGAGCATACGCCAATACACTGGTGGCTGCTGCCGCTATCCTTTGTCGGGGTGTCGGCTGTGGTGATAGCGACGGTTGTGGTGCAGTCGTGGAGAGTGGCGACGGCTAATCCGGTGGAGAGCATCAAGACGGAGTGACGGCACAGGGGACATGCCCCATACTCCCAAGACTTATGCTAAAACAATATTAGCAGGGACACCAAGTTCGTGGTATATATTGCGTGCAATATCATAACTGATAGCGCGTCGACCATGAAGAATGTCGCTAAGAGCTGTTGGCGAAACCCCAATAGCCTTGGCGGCATCCTTTTGTTTTATGCCCTTTTTTCTGAATGCAACCTTTATTGCAGCAATAAGAGAGGGTTTCACTTTCCAAGGATGTGGTTCTGTGTCACATTCCCACTCGTATGCAGCATCACTTAATATGCTCAACTCTTCTTTTTCCTCTTCACTAAGCAAGTCCATTCCGCCAAGTACTGAACCTTTATGTAGAAGTTCCTCTATGCGGGCATCATAATTGTTGTATGTGTTTACATCTTTTATATGCATAGCTTATATATTTTTGATGTTTTTAATCTTATCATATTCTGCGTGTGTTCCAATAAATCTTAGGTATAAGAATCCGTTGAAGAACACTACAACAGCAATCATTCTATATTTGTTTCCAGAGATGTTGAAAACGTATCTGTCGTTTCCGACATAGTCGGCAGAGGGAAAAGAGTTCTTTAAATCAGCATGAGATTTCCAGTTGCTGTTCTCTACATATTCTGCCCAACGTTTCAAAGGATCTTCAGAGTCGGGGTGCTTCTTCCAAAAATCTTTTAGTAGTTTGTATTTTAATAGTTTCATATATATAGCTTTTGATGATTGCAAAGATACAGAAAGTTCTGTAATTTGAGAAGTTTTTCATGGCTTTTAACATATAAAGAAACCGGGGAGCGGCACAAGCCTCTCCCCGGTTTTATGTTAACCAATCGTTGGTCTTATTGTTTCTCGGTCGCCAAGCAAGCGACTTTACTTGATAACGATGTTCACAATCTTCTTCGGAACCACGATAACCTTAACCACCTTCTTGTCGCCAATGTACTTGGCGCTCTGCTCGTCGGCAAGCACTGCCTCCTGGATGGCGTCGTTGGTAGCGTCGGCTGGGAACTTCTTCTGGAAGCGCGCCTTGCCGTTGAAAGATATGGTGAGCTGAACCTCGCTCTCTACAAGATACTCGGCTTTGAACTCAGGCCACTTGGCATCGCATACTGTCGACTCGTTGCCAAGAGCGTGCCACAGCTCCTCTGCGATGTGCGGAGCAAACGGAGCGATAAGCACAACGAGCTGCTCGAGCACCTGCTTGTTGCGGCACTTCTGCTGTGCCAGCTCGCCAACGGCTATCATGAAGGCAGAGATTGAGGTGTTGTAAGAGAACTTCTCGATATCGTCTGTCACCTTCTTGATGAGCTTGTGCAGCGTCTTAAGGCTGTCGGCTGTAGCCTCTGCCTCGGCTGATGGCAAGAACTCGTCGGTGCGGTTGTCGTAGAAGAGGTTCCAGAACTTCTTGAGGAAGCGGAAGCAACCGTCGATACCATTGGTGTCCCAAGGCTTGCTTGCCTCTACCGGACCAAGGAACATCTCGTACAGACGCAGTGTGTCGGCACCGTACTTCTCTACAATCATATCAGGGTTGACAACGTTGAACATCGACTTCGACATCTTCTCAACTGCCCATCCGCAGATATACTTGCCGTCTTCGAGTACGAACTCGGCGTTGGCATACTCTGGACGCCATGCCTTGAAAGCCTCGATGTCGAGCACGTCGGCCGATACGATGTTCACGTCGACGTGGATAGGTGTAACGTCGTAGTTGTTCTTCAGACCTGCGCTAACGAAGACTGGAGCCTTAGAGTGGTCGTCCGAGTTGATGCGGTATACAAAGTTGGAGCGACCTTGAATCATACCCTGGTTTACAAGTTTCTGGAACGGCTCTTCCTTGCAGCTTACGCCGAGGTCGAAGAGGAACTTGTTCCAGAAACGCGAGTAGATAAGGTGACCCGTAGCGTGCTCGCATCCGCCTACGTAGAGGTCTACGTTCTGCCAGTATTCGTCGGCTTCCTTGCTCACAAGACAGCTGTCGTTGTGCGGATCCATATAGCGCAGATAGTAGGCAGAAGAGCCTGCAAAGCCCGGCATGGTGTTAAGCTCGAGTGGGAACACGGTTTTGTTGTCTACAAGAGCCTTGTCTACCACCTGCTTCTTCTCGGCATCCCAAGCCCACATCTTGGCGCGGCCCAATGGAGGTTCGCCACTCTCGGTAGGCTTGTAGGTCTCAATCTCAGGCAGCTCGAGAGGCAGACAATCCTCTGGCACCATCTGTGGCATACCGTCCTTGTAGTATACAGGGAACGGCTCGCCCCAGTAGCGCTGACGAGAGAAGATAGCGTCGCGCAGACGATAGTTTATCTTGACACGTCCAAGTCCCTTCTCCGTAACAAACTTCTTGGTAGCGGCTATAGCCTCCTTAACGCTCAATCCGTTGAGCGAGAATCCGTCGAGAGTCTGCTTGCCTGCTACAGGCGAGTTCTGCACGATACCCTCCTTGGCGTCGAAGCTCTCCTCGCTGACATCGGCACCCTCGATAAGCGGGATGATAGGCAGGTTGAAGTGCTTGGCAAAGGCATAGTCGCGAGAGTCGTGAGCCGGAACAGCCATGATGGCTCCGGTGCCATATCCGGCAAGTACGTATTCCGAAATCCAGATAGGTATGTTCTCGCCGGTGAACGGATTGACGGCATACGAGCCAGAGAATACACCCGTAACCGAGTGGTTAGCCATACGGTCCAGCTCGGTGCGCTTCTTTACGTATGCAAGATACTCGTCCACCTCTGCCTTCTGCTCGGCTGTGGTGAGCTTCTCTACAAGCTCGCTCTCAGGAGCCAATACCATGAATGTAACACCAAAGATGGTGTCGGCACGAGTGGTGAAGATGGTGAAGTCGAAGTCCTGGCCAGCCACCTTAAACTGCATCTCGGTACCCTCCGAGCGTCCAATCCAGTTCTTCTGAGTCTCCTTGATAGAGTCGCTCCACTGCACTGTCTCCAGTCCGTCGAGCAAACGCTGCGAGTAGGCAGATGTGCGGAGGCACCACTGCTGCATCTTCTTCTGCACAACAGGATAGCCGCCACGCTCGCTCACGCCGTTCACCACCTCGTCGTTGGCAAGCACAGTGCCCAGTCCGGGACACCAGTTCACCATTGTTTCGCCAAGGTAGGCTATGCGATAGTTCATCAATGTCTTCTGCTTCTCTACGTCGCTCATAGCCTTCCACTGGTCGGCTGTAAAGTCGAGGTGCTCGCTTTCGGCAACGTTCAAGCCCTCTGTACCCTTCTGCTCGAAGTGGGCAACGAGCTTCTCTATAGGCTGTGCCTTCTGGCAAGAGTTGCAGAAGAACGACTGGAACATCTTCTGGAAAGCCCACTGAGTCCAATGGTAATACTTAGGGTCGCAGGTGCGCACCTCGCGGTCCCAGTCGAAAGAGAATCCGATGTTGTCCAACTGCTGGCGGTAGCGTGCGATGTTGGCAACTGTAGTGACCTCAGGATGCTGTCCGGTCTGGATGGCATACTGCTCGGCAGGCAGGCCATAGGCGTCGTAGCCCATAGGGTTGAGCACGTTGTAGCCCTCAAGTCGCTTGAAGCGTGCGTAGATGTCGGATGCTATGTAGCCGAGCGGGTGGCCTACGTGTAGACCGGCACCCGACGGATAGGGGAACATGTTGAGTACGTAGAACTTCTTTTTCTGCTCGTCCTCAGTGGTGTGGTAGGTCTTGTCCTTAACCCACTGGGCTTGCCATTTCTTCTCGATTTCTCTGAAATTGTATTCCATTGTATCTATTTTGTTATAATTTCCAGTTTTATGCAAAGTTACGACTTTTAGTTTATAAGATGTGCAATAAAGCCGAAAAAAGTGATACTTAAGCGTCAAGGAGCTGTTGGCTATTGTTGGGGATGTGTTAGCCAAAGTGCAGCATTAAGGCTTAATTAATCGTTTTGCGTGTTGTTCCGTCCGAATACTTCACGATATTGATGCCCCTCTCGGGCTTGTCGAGGCGTCGTCCGTCGATGCTCATACGCATAACCTCGTGTCGTGTGGCATCCGTCAGGGTGTTGATGCCAGTGGGGCGCTTGCGTGGAGTGATGACGATAGGGTTGTCGTCGTAGCCGGGAATGAGGTGCAGGTTTTCTATGCTGCTCACCTCGGTAGATGTCTCGCCCGTCCAACCGCATTGTTGCAGCACACCCGTCTGTATGCGTATAAAGTCGGCATGACTAAGCTTTACGGGGTTGCCCTCATTGTCAACCGCCCAGTCGAGGTCAAAGGTGGTGTACGTCTCGTCCGATTTCAGGGCTGCGTCAGCATAGCCATACGAGTCGGCGGCATAGCGGTAGCTAATCCAGTTTTGCGGATTGTCTTCGTCAGAGCCGTCGCCCCCATAGTTGATGGCGTTGTCGGGCAGTAGGCCTCCTTTGAACGTCATATCCTCCTTATCCTCCCACAGAGGCCAGTAGGTCTGCGGGTGAAACGAGTTCTTCATCAAATATCCCGTTGTATCGCGTTCGGCGCCGTTGGGTTCGGTCCACTTTGCGTCAAACTTGATGTACTGGTCGAAGGTAGAGTAGGGAATGTTATGTTCGCCCGTCTCTGCCGTAGGCTTATAGTAGGTAATGTGGAAGTTGTGTCGTTCGGTGGTGTAATATTCGGATCCGGCAAGCTCGTACCACTCGGCGGTTTCCGGCGACGCGCCCACTCCGGCGTACACGATGCCAGGCTCGATGCTGCCGCCAATAGTGGCGTCGCCATAAACGGGGTCGTTTTGGGCATAGAAGGCGTTGCCAATGATGCGCAGGTCGGAGCCTTTGCCGTTCTTTATCGGTTGTTCGAGGGCAAGTGTGATGTAGCCTCCGGCAGCGCCGAGGCTAATGGGGTTGCCGTCTTGCAGCTGTTCTTCGCAAGCTTGCAGCCGCTCCTCCTTCGACATTGTGGCATCAATGGCTGGCAATGTGTTGACGAATTGGCCCGGGGCAGGGCAGAACTCCACCACCCGTACAGCTTGCTGCGACTGGGCGTTGGCAGGGGAGAGGGGGCACAAGAGTGCGGCGAAAAGTATAGTAGATAATTTCATTTCTATTTTTCTTTATACTGCAAATTTACTTATTATTGTTTGAATACCCAAGAGATTGCGTTCTGATTTGTGCTATATTTGTACTTCCTCTTTACTCGCCACAAACCCCGATGGGTTCACTCCTCTCAGCAGGTACCTGCCAATGGGCTTGCCGTCGCGCCCGAACTCGTACACATAGCCGTTGGTGGCGTAGGCGCGGGCATCGCTTGAGTAGAGATGTCCGGTGTAAGGCGAGATAAAGAGAGCGTAGGGCGACTGCATCTGCAGTATCGTCTCCTCGGCGTCGCCATACTCGCCGAGTCCCTCATGAACTTCCAACGAAGGCAGCGAGATGGTGTGCATGGAGTAGGTGTAGGTGCTGGTGAGGTGAGAGAAGGCAGAGCCAATCATATAGAAGCGGTTGCGGTAGGCACAGTTGTAGGTAGCCGGGAAGTTGAAGACGCGAAACTCGTCGTTAGCCATATTCAGCACAATGCAGCGAGGGGCAATGTTGTACATATCGCCCGCAGAGTTGATGCAAGCAAACTGTCCGCTAACCGACATGGTGCCGAACAGATTGGGGCATCCCGTGTCTATGCGCTTAAGCTCGCGCATGGTGTGCGCGTCCACCACACTTATGGTCTGCTCGTAGCCGTGGTCTTGTGTCTGGGTAGAGTAGCCACCGGTGTTGGCAATGTACAGTCGGCCGTCGTAGTAGGCAATGCCCTCCGGCTCGTAGCCCACGTGACAGGTGTCCACCACCTCCTTGGTCTTGATGTCTATCTTAGCCACGTAGCCCTTGTCGGCATACGATGTAACGTACAGATAGCCCTGGTTGTCGGTGGCAAGTCGGCGGTTGTTGGGTATATTCTCGGTTGCGGCAATAGCGGTGCCGTCGGGGCGGATATACTGTATGATGTTCGACCAGTTTACGCTGATGGCTATCAGCGTGTCGTTCACCTGCAGAATGTCGTTGCCGGTGTCGCCGAGATGTCGTCCGGGGTTCTGCTGTTGAAACCATCGGCTTGTCAGCACCCCATGGTCGAGCAGCGCAAGCGACGAGTTGTCCATACCCCACAGACCCTCGCATAGAATGATGAGGCGGTCGGAGTCGGCGGTCGGCTCAGACGGAGTGGGGTAGGAGGCAGGCTCAAGCGAGCATGCTGCGAGTAGCCATAGTAGGCAGATGCAAAGCAGATTAAGTGGGTTCTTATACGACATTGTGGTTGGTGCGGCACCGTTAATGATGTTGCACGGCACGAAATTATAAATAAAAGTGGAATGGTGCAACGTTTTCTATAATTATGTTTTATTTTTATAACCCCTCATTCTCTCACTTTTTGACTGTCGTATCGCTGCAAGTGGTTGATTATTAATGGTATATGTGAGTGTTAGGTCGGGCGTGCTGGGCGGCACATATCATCATTGTATCACTCTCCTTACACACCCTATTGGTGTATGGGCAGGGTGTGAGACTTTAGTGATAGATTCGTGATAGGTGGCAGCTACCAGCGCCAACCTAACACTTGTTCTATGTGCTCATACCCAATGCGTTACGGGGAAGAAGGCTCTAAATAATGATAGAATGAGGGGTTGCGAAATACAAAACTTTATATATGGATTGATGGTAAATTGCGGTTTATCGGTGCAGCCAAGGCTTAACGGCCGACCAATTAAGGCCTAATGACTGACCAATTAAGCCTTAATGACTGACCAATTAAGCCTTAACGGCCTACCAATTAAGCCTTACTGACCTACCAACCAAGGCTTGCATGGTGCGGTTCGATGCCCGAACCGCCGTTGTATATTTGTTGTATTTTTATCGTGTATTTTGTTGCGCCATTTTGCGGTATTTTGAGCGATTATATGTAACTTTGCGTCAGATAAAAACATAATATTATGACTCTTGACCACCGTATTATTTGGCAGGAGGCTAAAGACTACATTTGGATTAGCCTCGGACTTATGCTTTACACGTTTGGCTGGACCGTGTTCTTGCTGCCTTACGAGATTGTAACAGGCGGCGTAACCGGACTCTCGGCTATCATCTTCTATGCCACAAGAATCCCGATTGAGTACAGCTACTTTGTCATCAACTTCTCATTGCTTGTCGTCGCTCTGAAGATACTTGGATTTAAGTTTATGATGAAGACCATCTATGCCATCTTCTTCCTTTCGTTCCTATTGTGGGGCGCCCAGAAGCTGATGACCGGACCCGACGGCGAGTTCTACCAAGTGCTCGGACCTGGCCAGGAGTTTATGTCGCTCATCATTGGCTGCGTTATCACCGGCACATCGCTTGCCATCGTGTTCTTGCACAACGGCTCGACTGGCGGTACCGACATCATTGCGGCTGTGGTAAACAAGTTTCACGACTTCTCATTGGGCACGGTGCTCATCGGCGTCGACCTCTGCATCATAGGTTCGTGTCTCTTTATCCCGCAGTTTGGCGAGGAGCTGCAGCGTTGCTACAAGGTAGTGTTCGGTCTTTGCACGATGTTTGTAGAGTGTTTCACGCTCGACTATGTTATGAACTCGCGCCGCGAGTCGGTACAGTTTATGATCTTCTCACGCGAGTACGACAAGATAGCGCGTGCCATAACCAAGCACACCGACCACACCCTTACCATCCTCGACGGACACGGCTGGTACTCAGGTCGCGACATGAAGGTGCTCTGCCTGCTCGCCAAGAAACGTGAGAGCGTACAGATATTCCGCCTTATCAAGATGATAGACCCGCGTGCCTTCGTGTCGCAGAGTAGCGTAATAGGTGTGTACGGCGAGGGATTTGACCAGATAAAGGTTAAGGTGAAGAATAGCCCAAGCCCCACCACCGATTCGCCAACGGCAAATTCCTTAGTCTTCGCCACCAACAACCAGCACAAGCTTGAGGAGATACGCTCTATCCTCGGCTCGCGCTTCGAGATACTGTCGCTTAACGACATTGGCTGCCACGTCGACATACCCGAGACAGCCAACACACTTGAGGGCAACGCCATACAGAAGGCACGCTACATCGTCGACCACTATGGCTACGACTGCTTTGCCGACGACACGGGTCTTGAGGTGCCGGCGCTTGGAGGCGAGCCGGGTGTACATTCGGCACGTTATGCCGAGGGTACCGACCACAACTCGGATGCTAACATGCAGAAACTGCTGCACCGACTTGAGGGTGTGGACGACCGCCGCGCGCAGTTCCGCACCGTCATCTGTCTTGCCCGAAAGGGAGACAGCAGCAACTATACGCTGTTTGAGGGTGTCGTTAAAGGAACGATATCCAAGGAGAAGCATGGCACCGAGGGATTCGGCTACGACCCTATCTTTGTGCCGGAGGGCTACAACGAGTCGTTCGCACAGCTTGGCATGGACGTCAAGAACCACATCTCGCACCGTGCACGTGCCGTGGAGAAGCTTGTCAAGCATCTTGCATAGGGCGTGGGATAGCCTCCATATTTAGCACCAACCAATATATACAATGAGCAAAGGAGCCGACTTCACAGCCGACCCCTTTGCTCTTTATACAATAACATTATGAATTCTAATAGCTAACGTTTGCAAAGTTACTCATAGTTAGCCACTTGCGCAATACCTAATAATCGGTAAAACTACTTGTTTTCCTTAATCATAGCCACGCTGCAAGCACCAAGCACCAGCAGCACACCAGCCACAATCATCATATTGCTCTGCACCGAGCCAACAAGCGAGAGGATGCCGCCACCAGCCACGGCAGCTATAATCTGCGGTATGCAGATGGTGCCGTTGAACAGTCCGAGGTAGGCACCCTTATGGCCATAACCCTCAAGAGCATTGGTTACAAAGGTGAAAGGCATGGCAAGCATGGCTGCCCAGGCACATCCAATGAGCATGAACGGAAGCACAAGCATATCCTTGTCGCCTACGAACGGCACCATGGCAAAGCCTATACCGCCGATAACAAGACTGAGGGCGTAAGCCAGCTTGGTGTTCTTGAACTTAGGCAGAGCCATTGCCCACAGCACCGAGCCTACTGCCTGCCAGCAGAACAGCACGCCAACCCAGTTGCCGGCAGCCTGATAGCCCTTAGAGGCAGTGTCGGTGGTATGCCATACGGTGTCGGCGATGGTGCCGTTGGTGTAGGTCCACATATACATAAAGGCTGCCCAGCAGAAGAACTGAACCAAGCCCACCTTCCAGAACATCGACGGCGCATGCTTGAGCAACTCTATCCACGAAGCCTTCTGCTCCTCCTCCTGAGGCTTGGCCTCGTTGTATTCGGCATACTCCTCGGGATTCCACTCCTTAACCTTGCACGTGGTGTATAGCACGCAGAGGATGAGGATGGCGGCACCAATGTAGAACGAGTAGATTACAGAGTCGGGCACCACGCCCTTAGGAGCCTCGTTGGCAATGCCCAGTGCGGTGAAGACGAAGGGGAAGAGATAGCCCACAACCGAGCCCGAATTGCACAGGAACGACTGTATAGAGTAAGCCAACGACTTCTGTTTCTCGTTTACCATATCGCCCACAAGCATCTTGAACGGCTGCATAGCCATATTGATGCTGGTGTCGAGGAACATCAGCGATATAAGACCGAACACCATAGCAGTGCCAACAGCCATGCCGAACGAGCCAGCGTTAGGCAGCAGGCACATCACAGCCACAGCCACGGCGGCTCCGATAAATAGGTAAGGTATGCGGCGGCCGAATCGGGTCCAGGTGCGGTCGCTCAGCGTTCCGATAATAGGCTGCACGAGGATGCCCATAAGCGGGGGCAGAATCCAGAAGTAGCTAAGGTTGTGCGGATCGGCGCCAAGGGTGGCGAAGATGCGCGAGATGTTTGCACTTTGTAGGGCGTAGGCAATCTGTACGCCGAAGAATCCGAAGCTCAGATTCCACAAGCTCCAGAAACTTTGATTTGGTTTTGGTTTCATTGTTATTTGGTTTAATATTTATTAGTCTAATCCTTAATACCCCCCCCGGGTGCTGCCTCTTACCACCAAGCGTGTGCGCACCACCTTTTTCTCGATCTTGTCCTTAGGCGATATGCCCTCCACCTTATTTATAAGGATGTTGGCAGCCTCCTCGCCCACCTTCTCGCCGCGCTGCTCAATGGTTGTAAGCTGGGGGTCGCAGGCTACGGCACGCTGTCCGTTGGTAAATCCGCACACCGACACATCGTCCGGCACACTGAATCCGGCATGCTTAGCGGTGTACATAACGCCGATGGCAGTGTCGTCGTTCACGCAGAAGAAGCCATCTGGACGGTCGGGGCGTTGCAGCACCTCGGGTGTTATCTTCTCTGCATCCTCCCTGTTGTCGCATACGTATACCAGCGACGGGTCGGGCTGGATGCCTGCTTTTATCAGTGCGTCGCGGTAGCCGTTGTATCTGTTGCGGCCCAGCACGGTGTTGCCGTGCATGCCATAGTAGGCTATGCGTCGGCAGCCAGTCTCGGCAAGATGCGTTGTTGCGACAAAGGCACCTTGATAATCGTCCACCACAACGAGCGACGCGTCGATGCCCGTACATATACGGTCGTAGAAGACTATGGGTATACCGCGGTCGATGAGCGACTTGAAGTGGTCGTACTTCATAGTCTCCTTGGCTTGCGACACGATGACGCCGCACACCTGATGAGCCTCGAACATCTGGCAGATGCGCACCTCGCTGTCGTACGACTCGCGCGACGTGGTGGCTATAATGCGGAATCCGCGCTTTGTGGCTGCAGCCTCTATACCGTTAAGTATGGTGGAAAAATAGTAGTGGGCAAACTCTGGCACTATCACTCCAATAACCTTTATAGGCGCACGCTTGCTGTTGCGCAGCGACTTTGCGATGTCGTTGGGGTAGAAGTTGTGCTGTTGTGCATACTCGCAAATGAGGCGACGCTTCTCAGCGTTGATGCGTTGGGAGCCGCTCAAGGCTCTCGACACAGTAGCGATAGACACGCCGAAGTGTTCGGCTATGTCCTTCATCGTTGTAGGTTGAAGTTCTGACATTGGTAGATAGATAATGTAATACTGAAAATGTTTGTTGTTTAAAGAGATGCTGCAAAGGTATCACATTATTTTAAAATAGCAATGATAAAGTGTTTTTTGATGTGCGTCAAGTAGTGCAAACGTTTGCATTGGGTGCAAACGTTTGCATATATAAAACTTCACTTTTGCTTACAAAAAGCATACAACGAATTGATTTACGTCATAATTTTGCACATGAGTTCAATGAGGGGAAAACTTAGTACAGCCCGAAGTATAGATCTTAAACGATTAAAAACCGCTTTTATAGAACCTATAATACTTTTAACAAGTATACTATATATACGAAATTTAATTTCAATTTACTAATATCTAAAGCTACAATGATGAAGCAGGTTAAATTCCAAAATGCCATCAGGACAGCGACGCTCTCGGCTGGTCTGTTCCTTTCGGCAAGCGCCTTTGCACAGCAGATTACTGTGAAGGGCCACGTAGTAGACGAGACCGGCGAGCCAGTCATCGGCGCATCCGTCAAGGTTGTTGGCGGCAAGACAGGTGCGGTGACCGACATCGACGGCAATTTCTCTATCGCAGCCGACAAGAAGGCTACTCTCGAAATCACTTACATCGGCTACGAACCTCTTAAGGTTGTTGCCGGACAAAATCTCAAGATTCAGCTTAAGAACACATCAACAACTCTTAACGACGTTGTCGTTATCGGTTATGGTGTTGCCAAGAAGAACGACCTCACGGGTTCGGTTACAGCTATCAAGCCCGACGAGAAGAACCACGCTCTTGTAACATCGGCACAGGAGATGATGCAGGGCAAGATTGCTGGTGTAAACGTTACAACAAGCAACGGTGGTCCTGGCGGTGGCGCCTCTATCCGTATACGTGGCGGTTCTTCGCTCAACGCAAGCAACGACCCATTGATTGTTATCGATGGTATGGCTCTCGACAACCAGGGTGTCAAGGGTGCTCCTAACGGATTGGGTATGGTGAACCCTAACGATATCGAAAGCTTCACAGTATTGAAGGATGCCTCGGCTACCGCCATCTATGGTTCGCGTGGTTCTAACGGTGTTATCATCATCACCACTAAGAAAGGACGCGGCAACCAGAAACCTCAGGTAAGCTACTCGGGCAACGTGTCTATGTCGATGCTCGCCAACAAGTATGACGTGCTCAACGGCGACGAATACCGCGACTTCATAAAGTCTTACTACGGTGAGGACAGCGACGCTGCAAAGCTGCTGGGTACAGCCAACACCGACTGGCAGGACGAAATCTACCGCACTGCAATCTCTACCGACCACAACGTAACCGTACAGGGCGGATTGAAGAATATGCCTTACCGCGCAAGCCTTGGCTATACCGACCAGAACGGTATTCTCAAGGGTGGCAACTATCAGCGTTACACTGCAAGCGTAAACCTCTCGCCGTCGTTCTTCAAGGATCACTTGAAGCTCAACATCAACGGTAAGTTTATGCACGCAAAGACCAAGTATGCCAACAACGACGCCGTGGGTGCCGCTCTGCGTATGGACCCTACACAATCGGTTAAGGCCGATGGCTTCGACAACTATAACGGCTACTTTGCATGGACCGACAAGGCAGACCCTGCCAAGTATCCATCACACATAACAACTATTGCCAACACCAACGCTCCTTCAAACCCGGTAGCTCTGCTCAACGAGAAGGACGACCGTGCAAACTCTAACGACTTCCTTGGCAACATCGAGGCCGACTATAAGATACACGGCTTTGAGGACCTCCGCATACATGCCAACCTTTCGGGCGACTGGGCTTCGGGCAAGCAGACCACTATCATGGCCGACTGGGGACCAAGCAACTTCTATTGGGGCAACACTGGCTTCATTAAGGAGTCGAAGCGCAACCTCCAGCTCTCTACATACGCTCAGTACTACAAGGACTTTGCCAAGACCCAGCACATCGACGTGATGGGTGGTTACGAGTGGGGACACATCAAGTATTGGGGCAACAAGCTCTACCACGATATGGCTTCAGAGTATGGCAAGACAGCCGAGGAGATTGCTGCAATGACCGACAAGAGCTACAACTCGTACAGTAAAGACAAGTGGGAGCAGGAGAGCTACCTCGTATCGTTCTACGGACGTTTGAACTACATCGCCTTCGACCGCTACATGTTCACAGCTACAGTACGTCGCGACGGTTCGTCACGCTTCAAGGAGCACTGGGCTACATTCCCTGCCTTCGCCTTGGGTTGGAAGATCAACGAGGAGAACTTCCTCAAGAACACTTCTTGGCTCGACGAGTTGAAGCTGCGCCTTGGCTATGGTAAGACAGGTCAGCAGGACGGCATCGGAAACTACAACTACTTCCAGTCGTACAACGACAATACCAAGACCACCAATGGACGCTATCCTATGATTGGCGTAGGCGACGGCACTGGTGTGATGTATCGTCCAGACGCTTACAACGAGGAGCTTAAGTGGGAGACAACATCTACATACAACGTAGGTCTCGACTTCTCGGTATTGCGCGACCGTGTTCGTGGTAGCGTAGACTACTACTACCGCAAGACCACCGATCTTCTTAACGACGCTTATGTTCCTACGGGTTCTAACTTCCGCAACAAGGTTAAGTCGAACATCGGTTCGTTGGAGAACAAGGGTATCGAGGCTTCGCTCACCGTCCGTCCTATACAGACAACCGACTGGCAGG
>USCM01000017.1 GCA_900553155.1 uncultured Prevotella sp.
GGGGATGGTGTACGATGCTTATTGGCGGAATCCTGTTCCTGATGATGTATGTATGGGTCCGCGCCATCAAGATCCGCCATCATTACATCAGTACCAAACCGCTGGATGAGTATTATCAGATTATCTCCGATATCAAGGCCGACGAGAGCATCCCCAAGTACGCATCCAATCTGGTTTATGTGAACCATGCCGACAAGGAAGGTGCGGTGGATGACAAGCTGCTCTATTCCATCATCAACAAGCAGCCCAAGCGTGCTGACCATTACTGGCTTATCAATCTGGAATTTGCTGATACTCCTGACACGCTGGAGTACAGTTGCGAGACCCTGGTTCCCGACACCCTCTACAGTGTAACCATGCGCATAGGTTTCCGCATTGAGCCCAGGGTGAGCCTCTATCTGCGACAAGTGGTAGAAGATCTGGTGGCAAACAAGATGGTAGATTTAAGAAGCACATATCCTTCGCTCCGCAAAAACGGAATTCCTGGCGATTTCCGCTTCATCATCATCCACCGCGTATATTACCCGGAGAGTTCCGACAACCGTCAACAGAACCTGCTGATGACCATCTATGCCCTTATCGGCAAGATAGGCATTGACGAGCCTAAGGCTTTGGGTCTCGACACATCCATGGTGGTGGTAGAACGTGTTCCGCTCATCATCAACCATCGCAACAGAAGCATCAGGCGCATCACGCAAATTCACTATGACAACGCAAATATAATGGATAATATTGTACGACAGAAGCCGTAATTTTGCACCCACAAATAAAAAAAGAATAAATACCAACGACATTGTTCGCATATTATTTCTATCTTTGCAATTATAAAAGATAGAAAACTAATTGAAACTTCCAATTATGAATGCCATAAGACTAATCACAACAGCGTTTGTTGCGCTTGCATCACTTACCGCCAACGCACAACAAGGTGCATGGAACGGCGAACTAAACGTCATAGGAACAAAGCTCCCATTAGTATTCAACTTCTCTACAGAAGGTTGTACCATGGATTCGCCTTCGCAAGGTGCCAAGGGTATACCAGCCGAGAAGACAATAAAGGACGATGGCACTATAAAGATTACGGTTGCCATGATTGGAGCAACATTTGAGGGAAAGATGGACAACAACGAAATTAAAGGAACCTTCATCCAAAATGGTTTTCCAATACCTCTTACCTTAAAGCCTGGCAAACCTGTGGTTAAACGTCCACAAACTCCGGTTGCACCATTCCCATATAAGGAAGAGAGCATAAGCTTCACAAATGCAGGATACACTTTCAACGGCACCCTCACTCTACCACAGAATTGTTCTAAGACAACTCCCGTTGTGCTGATGGTTACCGGCAGCGGACAGCAGAACCGCGATGAAGAACTATTCGACCATAAACCCTTTGCCGTTATTGCCGACGCCTTGGCTCGTCAAGGCATAGCATCCCTACGTTATGACGACCGTGGCTGGGGCGACAAGAGCCTGGACTTCAGTCAATTCACGACAGCCGACTTCCTCCAAGATGCAGCGTCAGCCTTACCATTATTGCGCAAGCGCTTCAACAAGGTTGGAGTTCTCGGACATAGCGAGGGCGGCACAATAGCCATGATGCTTGCAGCTGAAGGCAAAGCCGACTTCATTGTGTCGCTCGCTGGCATGGCTATATCTGGTAAAGAAACTCTCGTGATGCAGAACCGCCAGGCAATGTCTGCCTTAGGTCTGCCAAAAGATGTGGTAGACTCCTACTGCACCACTATATCAAATATTCTTGACGAGATTGCCAAAGGCAAGAAGACAAGTGAGATATCCATCGACGGAGTGCCCGACAACCTAAAGCCTATATTAAAGAGAGAATTAGAACAAACCTCCTCGCCATACATACGGCATTTCATAACATTAGACGCCGGCAAGCAGTTGTCCAATATTAAATGTCCTGTATTGGCCCTTAACGGCACAAAAGACACTCAAGTGGATTGCACCGCCAATACAACCCAACTTGAAAAATGCCTCACCAACTGCAAACATACGATAAAGAAGATAGATGGCGCAAACCACCTGTTCCAGCATTGCACAACGGGCAGCATCGTTGAATATCAGCAAATAGAAGAAACCATAGCACCCGATGTGCTGGAGACAATAACCAAGTGGATTAACGAGTTGTAATTAGGGTTATCCTCTCAAAACAATTCAGCCACATAATTGCGCTTCACCCCATCCCTTCCCTCTTTAAGGAAGAGGATGAGGCGCACGTGGCTGTTTTGCACAACGCTTCTCCCTACATCGTCCGGCAGCGAAGCCGTTGAGGCAAAGCCAGCCTTTATGATGTTGCCCTCGGGCGTATATCTTATAGCCGACACAATGGAATAGCGCAAGAACTTCTTTGTAGTATCCACATATTCCACCTTAGCCTCATATATGCCAAAGGCCTTACGTCCCTCGTATTTATCCATCACGCCTATAACCACAGCCGTGTTTACACGGTTGTGCTTGTATATCGTCGTATTAAGACGAACATACATCCCGACTTTTATATTCAACGAAGCACAAGCCGACATATCCGCTACAAAATGTCTCGACTGCGAATCGTATATATGCACCTGTCCACGAGCGTTGTCTATACAATCCACAAACCCAACCACAGCCGCAACCTCCTTCCTTGCTTCCACTCCTGCAAGCCTCCTTGCTATCCGTCCACATTGGCCGTCGCTCTCTTCCGGATGGCGCTGCATATACAATCTCAAGGCACGCTCCACCCGCTCCTTCAAGGCAGGATACTGCCTGCCGTCCTTCCCCGTCGAGCCACGCAGGTCCTCACCCCTCAAGCACCCGTCGTACCCCCAAGCCTCCAGGAATAAGGGAAACTTAAAGTCGGCATACGTCTCGCTTATCCTTACCGCCATACCAAGCATGCACGAGTCTACAAGCGACATACGCTTTATATGCAACTTTATATATGCGGCAAGCAGAGTGCGTGCCATAACCGACCCCATTGTCTTATAATTCTGTTGCAGATAGCGGTATATCTTCCAATGGGTTTCCTCGGTATGGGCGGCACCTGTGGATATCGACTCTACAAGTTCCTCCCAGGTTACGTATTGCGGTGCGTGGTTAGGTGTATTCATATTTAATAAAAGATTTTTGCAGATTAGTAATAAAAACAAATAAAATTCGTACAACTATGAAGATTGCAGTATTCTGCTCTGCCAACGAGCATATCGACCCCCTCTTCTTTAGCCTAACCGAAGAGTTGGGCAAATGGATGGCACAAAACCATCACGACCTAATATTTGGAGGTACCAACCAAGGACTGATGAACTGTATAGCCAAGGCCGTACACCAAGGAGGCGGACGTGTCATTGGTGTAGTGCCGTCGCTTGTGGAGAAGGGCGGGCGAATGTCCGATTATATCGACATCCACTACCCCACCGACAACCTTTCCGACCGCAAGGACCTCATGATAGCCCAATGCGACGTCGTCGTAGCCCTACCCGGCGGTGTGGGTTCCCTGGACGAGATATTCTGCGTGGCTGCCTCCAACAGCATTGGCTACCACACAAAGAAGGTGATACTCTACAATATGAAAGGTTTCTGGAACTCCCTAATTGCCCTTATGGACGATCTTAACAGCAAAGGCATGATTCGCGGCAACTGGCACAACATGATTGAGGTGGCCAACAACCTTGACGAGCTTAAGCAGCTCATCGAGACAGAATAATAATCCCCATTTAAGGAAGATAACAGAAGAGAGAGGGTGTGTCAAAATTCAGTTTTTTTTGACACACCCTCTCACGATTTACTCAATATATCTTAGCTCAACTTTGTCTCCGACTCCTCCGACTTCTTCGAAGCGGCAGTCTTGCGTGTGGTAGCGCGCTTGCGCTTAGGCTTATCCTCCACAACCTCCTCCACTGCTGTCTTTACGCCAGCCAGTTCGGGGTCTATCATGATACGGCCGCAATACTCGCAAACGATAATCTTCTTGTGCATCTTGATGTCGAGCTGACGCTGTGGCGGAATCTTGTTAAAGCAGCCACCGCATGCGTCGCGCTGTACGTACACGATGCCCAAACCGTTGCGTGCATTCTTGCGGATGCGCTTGAAGCTCGACAACAAACGAGGGTCTATCTTTGTCTCAAGCTCCTCAGCCTTAGCCTTAAGCACCTGCTCCTCCTCGCGGGTCTCCAGCATAATCTCGTCCAGCTCGTTCTTCTTCTCCTCAAGAGCCTGCTGACGGTCGGCCACAAGGTCGTTGGTGCGTGCAAGCTCGCGTTTCTTGTCCTCCACCTTTACGTTTGCCTCGCGAATCTTCTTGTTGCAAAGCTCTATCTCAAGGCTCTGAAACTCAATCTCCTTAGTCAAGGTGTCGTACTCGCGGTTGTTGCGCACCTCGTCGAGCTGTTTCTTATAGCGTTCCACGCTCTCCTCGGCCTCCTTTATCTCGCCCTGCTTCTGCACGACAGCCTGCTGAAAGTCTGTGATATCGTTCTCGATCTTCTCGATACGCGTCTTCAGTCCGGCAATCTCGTCCTCAAGGTCCTGCACCTCAAGAGGTAGTTCGCCACGCAGAGCACGTTTCTCGTCAATAGCCGAGAGGGTGGTCTGAAGCTGATAGAGGGTGCTGAGCTTCTCCTCTACCGAAATTTCTGATTCCTTTTTTGCCATAGTATTGTTTTTATAAATAATATATCGGATTGGTACACGTCTGTACCATCAGGCACCTCACGCCCGGGCAGCTACGCTCTATGATATCCCTGAATATCTCGCCCGTATACTGCTCGCTCTGATAGTGGCCTATAACGGCTATCTGTATCTGCTGCTCCCTGCCGAAGAACTCGTGGTAGTGCATCTCGCCCGTAACAAAGGCGTCGCAGCCCGAAGCCACAGCCTCGTCCAGGAGGAAGGCGCCCGCCCCGCCGCATATAGCCACCGTCCTTATGGGGCGGCGCAGCAGCTCGTTGGCCTGCACACACTCCACGCAAAACTTTCGCTTAAGCCCAAGCACAAAGTCGTCGGCGGCAAGAGGCTCCGCAAAGCTGCCCACGACACCCGAGCCACACTCTACACCTCCAACCACCTTAGCCTGCATAAAGGCCACGTCCTGTAGCCCCATCTTCTCGGCAATCTTATAGTTTACGCCGCCAAGGGCATTGTCCATATTGGTGTGCATCGACACGATGGCTATGCCGTTGGCAAGGGCCTTCATCACGGCACGCTGCACGTCGTCATCGCCGCAGACGCGCGCAAGCTTACGAAATATCAGCGGATGATGCGACACCACAAGGTTGCACCCCCTGCCTATCGCCTCGTCCACAATCTGTGGCGTAACGTCCAGACACAATAATGCCCCTGATACTTCCGCCTCTGTCAGTCCTACCTGCAAGCCAGCATTGTCCCAGCTCTCCTGCAAGGGCAGAGGCGCGAAACGTTCAAGGGCTTCAACAACTTCCTTTATTTTCACGCTTTTCAGCCTTTAAAAAATATAGATGTAATACATAAATCGCTGCAAAGTTACAGCTTTTCGTGGGGATTTGCACACAACGCGCCATACAATTTAGTATATTTTAACGAGATTGCGTCCACCTCCCCCTCTGCTCTATAGCCGTGCGGCTACATAAACTTCATCTTCAAACCCAACGACAGACCCAATATGTCGCTAAGGCGTATATACTTCTCGGTGACGTATGTGCGCAGATACAGGTCGCAGGTGCTTATCTCGTAGAAGAAGGTAACGCTCTTGCGCTTGCGCTGCATGGCATGCGGAATGTTCCACGTAAGCTGCTGTCCCACAAACACGTTTATCCTTACCTTGGTCGACAGAAAGCTGTAGTAGCTCTTGGGATAGCGGTCTGGCTGCGACCCCCAAAACTCGCTGCCGAAGACGGTGTTGAGGTAGACGCCCGCCGTAAGCGGCTCCAGATACAGGTCCTTGTAAGCCCTTAGCTGCCAAGGGCGGTAGGTCTGCTTTAGCGTCATCGTAAGCTTGCCGTTGGCGGCGTCGTGCTTTGGTATGTAGCCCACGAGCAGATGCGTCTCCCATTGCTCGTGGCGGCCATAGTGCCAGCCTATTCCCACCGACACGGCACCCATATTGCCAGCCGTCTGCAGAATGGTTTGCGACGGTATGAGCCGCGACCATCGCAGGTAGCGCCTTATAACCTTCTTCTCGTATGTGGTAAGGGATGTGTCGCGGTCTACCGAATCTTTTATCTGCCGCAGCCACTCGTGCGGCTGCACCTGCTGTGCCCCCGCTCCTAAGCTGCACACAAGCATAAGAAGGCTAAAAATCAACAATCTCATAACGGTAGCTGTCTGGGGTTATGGTGAATATAAAGTACTTGCGCTTTACCACGCTGGGCACGCCATAATACGTCATCCCGTCGCCAAAGACGTCGTCCACGCCAAGGCTATGATCGTGGCCGTTGACGCAGAACATTGGCTTGAGGTAGAACTGCAGATAGTGCTCAAAGGGCTCGGCAATGTTGTTGTTGAACTGATCGCTGTACGGCCGTGCGTGCATCAGCACGATGGTGCGGTCGAAGGCACCGGCGTCCTCCTCCGCCTGCTGCCGTATATAGTTGAGGTCGGGCACAGATGCCATATGGTCGTACTCGGTGGCGTTGGTGTTGAGCAGCACCAGCTTAAGCCTGGCAGCTATAAAGCTAAGGTTCTTCGGTCCGTACTTCTTGGCATAATACTCCTCGCCCGTGCCAAGAAAGTCGTGGTTGCCTATCATCGCCACATAGGGCAGCTGCAGGCGGCGCAGTTGGCGGTCGCACCACACATACTCCTTGTTGGTGCCTGTGTCGGTAAGATCGCCGCAATGCACCACAAAGTCGAGCGTGTCCTTGCGGCGATTGATGTCGTCCACGGCGGCACGCATGTCGGCATACCACTGGTGGGTGTCGCTTATGCAGGCAAAGCGCAGCGTGTCCTTGCCCAGCGTCGACAGCTCTATCTGGCGTATATTGGCGGTGTTGATGCCCGTAGCCCCCTTTACGTCCACATCGTATGGGTGGATGTCGAAGGCACCGCAGCCGCCCAGCATGGATGCCACAAGGCAGAGCGCTGCTGTATGTTGTAAGATATCAAGCTTCATATATCTGCAAAAGTATACAAAAATTACGGCACAGCAAATTATATAAGCACTATTTTTTGCCAACTTTGCAGAAAACCTTTTTAACAACTATGCTAAACATCAAAATCGAAGTATGCACTCCGGCGCCTTATTCGGCTACCAACCTTACTGGCATGGCACGGTATCGCCCCTTGTTCTTTCCAGACGAACCCGACACAAATCGGTAGTTTGACAAGTTTAGGCTCTTGCCGAAAGCATCGAGGTACAAGTACCAGAAGCCGTATTCAGGACTGGTTGACGAGAATCCCTGGTATTCTGACAGGCGTGAACTTGTCCATAGGTTGGCATGATAGCTGTCCTTGTAAACAAGATCCTGATCTGTCTTGCCCTCATAATATCCGCTCATAGGGATAAATATCTGGGGAATATCCCTTTCTTCCGTATTAATTCTCAGACAGTTGTACTTCTCGCCATAATGAGTCTTCTCCTCTACTATCTCCAAGTTATTGTTGTCTATAAGACCTTGCAGACACTTGTTGTCGCACACCTTGAAGTCGCCTATTGCCAGAGCTTCTACCACACGGTCATCTGTTTTTGCCGGGTATTGGTCAGAGTTATCAGACTCCGAAATCTTAAAGTAGCCACCTATTGCTCCTATGTTGTCTTTAAGGGCGGTTGTGGAAGGAGAATAGTAGCCGTTGTTTGTGGCACCAAGGTTGCGGTCGAGCATGTGGTAGATCTTGCCATCTGCTTCCACATCAACCATCTCATAATAGTACCATCCCGAAGCCTTGCTCTTGCCAAGCTGATAGTCGGTTGCTGCCTTTCCGGTCAACTGTGCAAACAATCCTACATGATAAACCGGATAGGATACCGTAATCTTGGTTTTCGCGTTGGTGATGGATATAATGGTGACACCCTCACTACTAAACCACCTTTCATAATTATCAGCCGAGGCCAGCGTCACCTTGTAGAAGTTTGTGCCGTCATCGGTAATCTCCTCAACATTCACTCGCGAGTCGTCGTACGTGGGTGGTCGGTCGCCCTGAAGCTTCGGAATGAGATAGTAAACCTGATTTTTTCCCACAAAGAAGTGGAGTCCGTCGTTGCGCACTCTGCCTTGGTTTTCCTCTGGCCTTATGCCCTGAAGCTGCTTCGAGTCCATCCAGCTGAAGTAGTCGTCTTGGTTTAAATCTGAACTTTTATTTTCAAGATCTCGTATCCGCACAATTCTATTTTTATCAGTACGGAAGTCGTAGCCCTTCTGTGTAATCAGTACATCGAGCGACAAGTCGCCTGATGTTATTGTCACAATACCAGTATGCGCATCCGATTCGCAGTTCTTGGATAGAGTAAGCTTAATGGTGTACAATCTGCCTGTTGACGAGTTGGGTCCAGCAGTTGTTGGCAAATTAATATACGATGCTTCTGATTTATAATCAGTGGGAACTGTAATCCAAGGATCGTGCGAGACAACGCTAAAATCTTCAGGGTGCTGCTTGGTTGTTACAAACGTAATTGTAGCCTCCTCGGCATTACCCAATACAGTCTGCTTGCCACACACGCCAAGTTCGTAGTCCTTACATGCTATCATTTTCATAATAGGGTGATTGTCGTCCACCACTTCTACAGACAGTCCGTTCTCTGGCAGATTGTCTTTCGCTTCTTTTTCTGACGAATAGCCTGCATGGTTCACAGCCGTAACCTTAACCTGATAATGACGGTTGCGAAGAAGATCCATTTGGAACGCCACCTTATAATAAGTCTCTGGTCCTTTATTATACTTTGCCTTGATTATCATGTATGCCTTGCCGGCTGCTGGTGTCTCGTAGAAAGGATGTTCGCCCATACTATAGTCTTTCTCATCCGCGTAAGCTACCGACGAAGGCAGAGACACCTCGGTATCCAACTTAGTGTTGGCTATGGTGCCCTTTGTTGCCGTGTTGAAGAGCTTGAAACCAGTAATCTCGAAGTTGGTCACCTTAGTATCCTTTGTAACAGACGCCTTGGCAAACTGTCGGAACAACCACACTTTGGGGCTTCCACTAAGCAGGTCGTCCACCTTTACGCTTCCCCAACAAACGGGAGCGTCGAGGTTGGGGTTGCCGTCGCGTGTTGCTTTGTACAGGTTGTTCTTGCCATCAGCATCCTTGGCGTCGCTCTCTGTTATGGTGGTGTTGGCTACAATATGTAGCGTGGCTGTTCCGGGCACAGCCTTCACCTTAACATCATAAGTGTCGTCGCCCCTATCCTTTATGTTGGCGCTTGAAATGGTGCTCATGCCGAGATAATTGTCTCCTGCATCGTAGCACAAAACGCAGAGGCTGTTGATTTGCTGCTGCTCGTTTGCTCTTGTCGCCACAGTATTCTTGGTGAAATTAGGCAACTTAAGAGTCAGCACAACTCCATCGGACGGCAAGTCTTGCGTGCCGCCTCCTACAATGTCTCTGATGTCGCTGCAAGCAGTCGACACCATAGCCAAGAGCATGAAGAGCCAAATTGTCAATTTCTTGATATACATATTGTAGTCTTTTAAATGTTACTTTTTAAAAGGGAGCTCCCTTACTCCATGTCTTTGTGTCCGAATCGAAACTGCCTTCCACAACATAACGATTGCCGTTCTTCTTGGTTGAAGGATAGTTCTCACCGCCGAACAGTTCAGTATGAATCTCATCACCATTTACCTTAAGCTTCAGAATCTTATCATACTCTCCTAATGGGGCTTTGAGGTGAAGTATGGTCTTGTACCAAGTATTACCATATTTATCTTTCTTGTCACATTCTGTGCACTTAAACTCTTTTTCGACATTAGGGTTGTCGCTCTTCATTTCAAATTTACCTTTACCATCACCACTGTTTACTCCAAATTTACAATACCAAGCAGTTATTCCTTTGTGCTTGGTATATATGGTATACTCTACGTCTACAATGGTAGGTTTATTATCATATACTCTGTAGTAAGGATCAGACAAAGGGTCGTACAGATACCAGCCTTCACGATCCTCATAGTTGAAGAGTGTGATGCCGGGGTCGTTGTGATGAGTGAAACGATGCGGCTGGAAGCCCACATCGGTGTATGTACCATTGGTGAAAATCAGCAGGGTCTGTCCTGGCTTTATCATCTTTGTACCAGTAGTTGATGCATCTCCCTGACCGTTGTTAGATCCAGACGTAGCATCATGCGCTATACTATAATAGTACCAACCAGGGTTGTAATAGTCAGCTGTCATCGAGACACCTGGCCACCCTCCGGTGAAATACCATATTGCCGTATTCGCGCCCGTTGAACCATCAGAATTTGTCTCACCTTTCTGTGTGTAGATGTAGACCTTGTGATAGTCCACGTGCGACGAATAGTCTGTACCCCAGACAGCACCTGCTTGCACCCACCATCCATCTCGCCAGTTGTTGTTTTGTTTAGAATTATTGTAGGCTTCTTCATCAAGCATTTCAGAATGATCGAATTGTTCAAGGGTACTTGCGTTTAAAGCCCACGCCAAGTCGTTTATGGCTCGCATATAGATACGATAAGGACCTACTGGCGGACGCACCGTCACACGTATCTCTTGCTCAATATGTTTCTTTGTACCGTCTTCATCTATCGACTTTACAGTAAACGTATGTGTGGTTGTTGTCTCAGGGTCGGTTTTTGCCGTAATAGTAAATGTGCCTTCTGCCAATTGAGTATTTCCGCACTTGATGTTTAATGTCGAATTAGCATACGTAACATCATGTCCGCTGTCAGAAACCGTCCAGCCATTAGGGAACTGAATGCCACCAAGGTTGGTAGTGAACTTCACCACCTTTGTCAATTCGTTCGGATTGTTTTGGTCGTAGTAGATTACAATATCCACGGGGTCTACCTTGAAGTATGGTGTAACGTCGTACGATATATCAAGGTATTTCTTTATGTTGCCAGCCTTTATCCATACCTTGGCAGTACCTGTAGGAGCTTTAAAGTCTTTTACCGAGAGATCTGGATTTATACTGAATGTTATACGATGAGTTGCAATATCGTTAGTTGCGACAATAACGGGTGACATTCCTCCTGCAATCTTTTCAATCTCCGTATCACATCCAAACGTAATGTTGCTTGCATCGGGATTTGTACCATAGTCGATGATAGCATTTTGCAAGGATGTTACTTTGGCACTTGTCTTCGAAACCCAAAGCGTAGTATGGTTGAGGTCGACATCTATAAATGCCGGCACCCAAGGCTCTACACCTACAACACAGTCGAGGTCGATGTTGCCCAGACTCTTTATGCGTCCTACAATCTCGTAGTATGTGCCGCGTGGGAGAGTTGGAACTTCAGATGTTGAGGTCTCGTCCTTACGATGACCAAGATTGATGTTGTAGCTGTTGTTGTGACCTCCTACAGCACCACCTATCTTCAATGCCGACTGCTGCGCAGCCTCTTTCACGTAGCGCTCGGGCAGATAATAGGTAGCACGGAAGAGCCACTTCTCCTTTGGGTTTGTAGGTGCAGCTGCGCCCTCACCTTTCACTTTGATAATGTCCTCGTTGTTGACATTGGCATTGGCTGGGGTTTCTGTCCACGAAGTATAGTAAGAGCCACTACCCGTATGTGACGTAGCATCGTACAATGTCGGCTCGATGCCCTTGGCATAGTCGTCGCTTACATTTGGGTTAGTGAATTTGCCGTCCCACAACAGACTGGTCTGTGGCGAGAGTTGCTTGCCCATAATATCGGTAATCTGCAATCCGTTAGACTTCAACGCCGAATTCATGTCTGGGTCATCGGGATTGTATATAAGGTTAAGGCACACCTTGACACAGGTAAATCGCAGATTAGCCGCCACGGTCTTAGGTGTCTTGTCCGTATTATTTATGGTAATTGTTCCGTTGACAGTAGAGCCGTCGGCAGCCTTTGTGTCAGGCTCGTATATCATAGGGATATTATTGGCTACGGGCATACCTGGCTTTGACATCGGCTGATAACTCAACACCACTTTCTTCAACTCGTCTTCAGTTGTTATGCTATTGACATCGAGCACATCCTCCATGTTAGCCACCACGTACACACGATAGGTGCCCGGCTTAATCTTGAGCTGATAAGAAGCAACTTTCTCATCGAGCATATTGCTTGCCTCAGGCGATGGAAGTTCCTGCGAAAGGAATGTGCCGTTGCCATCTACGGGGAAGGCATAAAGGTGCAGGTCGTTAATCTGGCACTCTTCTACAGAGGCATTGTATGTAGGGTTGCTTGGGTCGAGACTGCTCTTAACCTCATCGCCCTCGCGAGTAACTGGCACATAGACACACAGATTGCCCTCGGATGAAGCCGGGGTGTTGTACACATCGGCATCATCAGTACATGCTGCCAACAACAACAGGGCAGCAAGAGAAAGGAGTATGTCTGCAAGTCGTTTCATTGTTCTAATTATTATCAGGTTCAAATATATTTAATTTAAGTTTCGCAAGCGAAGGAGTTATCGGAAGTTATCTGAAGACGACTCACTTCGATTGTGAAGTTAATGGACATTACAGGCTGATGCGCTGAATGCGCTTAGCCCAGTCGAGCACACCAACAGAGAGGTTGACGTACTGCCACTCGGTGCCGATGAGGAAGAAGTCGAGGCGGTAGTCGTACTCGCGGTCGAGATATTCCTGAATGCCGTAGTTTCGCGAGGCATAAGCGTCGCGTCCTTGCTGCAGAATGTCTGGCAGGTTGATCAGGGCGATAGTCTTGCCCGACACCTTATTATATATATGCAGCATGGCGTTGCGGTTGTTCTCCTCGGGTGGGAAGTAGACCAGACGCGAGAGCATCAGTCCGGCATGGGCAGTACGTTCTTTTACGTTTCCAGCCTCATCGCGGAACTCGGTGGTCCATGTATGGAAAGGCGTGTAGCGAAGCTTAGAGTCGCTTGCCAAAGAGTTGTCGTAGTTAATCAAACCGTTGTCGGCTATTACCTCGTAGCCGAAGTCGTCGGCAGAGATTTTCTCGGGTGCGTCAATCTGATGCAGCGAGATAGTGAGCTGCTTGGTGTCGCGCACCAGGGAGATGGTGTCGTGCGTAGCTTTCAGTTCGCGCACGGTAGTAAGGTGCTGCGACTTTCCGAGCCACAGCGTATCGAGCGGAGCCGAACAGTCTACCTCGTCTATATCGCCCGCCTCATTACGGTCGAGCATGGTGTTGAAGGCAGTAATATCCTCGCCCTCCACATGGTTGTGGATGCGGAACTTGGCACCAGGCGTAGCCAGAGCGTCCTCGTAACGTTTTTGCTTAGCAATGGCAATAAACTGATATTCGCCAGGCTGCAAGTTAAGATGTACGGCAAAGTCGTGACGGCGGATAGGAGCGTCGCTATTGGTATTGAAAGCGTCCTGACGGAAAAGGAACTTGCCGTCCTTATCGTACACCATGACAACAACGCCTCCAACATGGTCGTTGAAAAGGTCGGCGCGCTGCGTGTTGTAGTCGTAGCGGAAGTGCAGGTAAGCGCCATTGTCGCATGGCTCAAGGTCGTCGTGCATCAGCGAGCACGAAGCCAGCAATGGTGCAAAGGCGAGGAGTGAGCATATAGATTTAACCAGTCCGTGAAACATAATGTTTGCCGTTAATTTAATTAGAGTTGTTGGTAAATAATGTAAATATTCAAAATGAAGGTATCAAAGGAAGTACGGCTGCATGAGCCGTACCTCCTAAGATATTAGGGTTCTTGCGGTCCTAAAGATAGGACAGGCAATATTGATTAGAGGTCGATGCTCTGGCTGCGCTTAGCCCAGTCAAGGATCTTAACCTCAACGTTGATGTACTTGTCGTTCTCATCATCTGGAACATTAGGCTTAACCTCAGGAACCTCAGGATAGCCAAGACCGCTAACTGTGTTTACTGAAAGTGAATACCAGTTGTTGCGGAGAACACCGTAGCGACCGAGATACTTGTCGTTGTGTGATTCATAAGCTTCGCCAGGATTCCAAGGAGTCAATGCGTTGAAGTGCTTGATGCGGGCGATGTAGTAAGCCTCGCCATTGAGATATGTAGAGATACCTGAAGTTATTTTACCACCTTCTTCTTTCAGACCAAGCTTATCGTTGATCTTATTAACAATATCATCTGTAACCTGTGACGTAGTAACAGGGGTGGCAGTTCCATTATTGAATGTAATATTTTCTTTAGCTATAAGGTGCTGACCAGCCTTACCGCTAATATCTGAGCCCTTAGTAAGGTCTACACCATATTTTGCCTGCTCAGTAGGATCTGTAATTTCCATAGCTGTTAGAGCAACGGCCAAAATCTGCTTCTCAAGATCATCTTTCTTCCAGATAGCGGTATTGTTACCAATCTTATAGAATGTTTCAGCTGCTGTACATCCATTAGGAATGAATTTAGCCTTAAACACAACACGTGTAGTCTGACCCTGCTTCATGTTGTCAAGATTAAAGGTGTTCTCAAGACAGTACTGAGGCTTATCCTGACCTGCATCACCATTAACCTGAGC
>USCM01000018.1 GCA_900553155.1 uncultured Prevotella sp.
TGCATCACAATCTTCATTTTTCCGTCCTTTCCTACCTTGGTAGTCTTTACATCCGACTTTGGCCAAAGGCTCTTCTTGTCGGCTGTCTCGTAGTGGTAGGTCACCTGCTTGCCTGCAAGCATAGGCAGAGAGAGGTTAAGGGAGAGTGGCTTGTTGGTGCCGTTGAGTGCGGCAACATACCACTTGTCGCCATGACGGCGTGCCAATACAACATATCTGCCGGGATAGCCGTCGACAAAACGGGTCTCGTCCCATGTTGTTGGTACACTCTTAAGGAAGTCAATCTCGTGCTGTGGCAACTCGGAGAGGTTGTTTGGGTAAATGGCTATGCACTGGATGCTTGCCTGATTTACAATAGCAGCTGCCATCTCGAACACGTCTGATGTATAACGACGATGACAACTCTTGTTGTCACGAGACATATAGCGGTTCATAATAGTGCCACCCCAGTCCATGGCTGCTACCGTGTTGCGGCAGAATGGATGCATGGTAAGCTCGAAACCTTCCTGCTTGGCATGATGCTCCTGGAAGAATACATTCTCCGAAGCAAGCACAGCCTCGCTCGATACATAGTTGGGGAACATGCGCTCCCAGCCTCGTGGCAAGGTGCATCCGTGGAAGATAACCTGCAGCCCGTAGTCGTTGGCGTCGCTAAGGATATCCTCGTACAGCTGCATAACGTGCTGCTTGTCGCCACCAAAGAAGTCGACCTTTATGCCCTTGATGCCTATCGACTGCATCCACTTCATCTCCCTCTTGCGTGCAATGACCGTGTTCATACAGTTGCGTGGGGTTTGCGGAGCCTCGTTGGCTGTGCCGTTGCTGTTGTACCACAGCATAAGGCTAACACCCTTAGACTGGGCATAACGGCTGAGCTCGGCTATACGCTCACGTCCAGTCTGCTGGTCCCACAGTGCGTCAACCAATACATACTCGTAGCCCATTGTTGCCGCGAGGTCCACCATCTGCTTCTGGTCGTCGTAGTTGGCAGAATTGTCTTGCCATATAAGCCAACTCCATACGTAGCGTCCTGGCTTGTATTGCTGCGAAGCCTCGTACAAAGGCTCTACAACGTCGTAGCTTATGGTGGTCTCCACTATTGGCTTAAGCGATGATCCAACAGTTATGGTGCGCCAAGGTGTAGCTCCAGGCAGAGCAAAGGCTGCATTAGAGGCACCACGACCATCACATTCTCCTTGCATAGGAAACTCTAATGTATAACCCTTATCGGCAGAATAATCTGAGAGTCGGCAACCAGGATAGTTGCCGTGGGTGCCCGTCTCGCTTACAAGTACCCAACCATCATTACCTACATGGAAGAGGCAGGGGAAGGTGTAACCCTTACCATATTTAGACTTGGCTGTCAATGGAGCATCAGGAGTGTACTCTTCCTCATAACTCGGCTTAGAACGTTTCCACCCAATCATAGGGTCTGATTGTGGAGAGAGGAATGTTGTGGTTTGCGACGGAAGGCGGAAGGCGGTCTTCTCATCGTCTATAATGATGTGTGTGTGGTCGTTCACCTCGCCAAACTCGTAGCGGAAGGCGATGTCGTTATCGGATACACGGAACTTTACAACAACGGGCAACTTCTTGTCGTTGGTGTAGGTAACGCTCATCTCATTGGCTTTATAGTGTACAAGCGATACCTTGGTAGAACGCATGGTGTAGCTATTATCCACCTTTCGGTTGTCCACCGACTTGTATACAAGGTTCTGGCTGAAGTCGCCAACGTTGGCAACAACGCCCAACAGCGAAGGCTGCATCATCTGCTTGCCATCGTATGTAACGTCATAGAAAAGTCGACCGGCGTGGTCTTCAACATTTACAATAAGTCGCCCATCCGGCGACGTCACTTTGTTTTGCTCGGCAAAGGCACCGGTGGCGGCACTTGCAAGAAGCAAGGCAGCGAGCGAATTACGTAAAGAATTGTTCATTCGATTTTATTTTGTTATTGGGTTTATTATACTGCAAAAGTAGTATATTAGATTAAGGATGGGGTGTAATAATAGGTAAAAAAGGTGCACAAATCGGTTAATTGCTTGTAGTTCCTTTGCTTGTAGCTCCTTTGCTTGTAGTTCCCACAGAACTCACAGATGTCACAGAAGCCTACGGGTTAAGCTTTTCGAATTCACAGAATGGCCTACGCTTCGCGAGGCAAGAATCCACAGAAATGATTGCTTGCATCGCCGAAGGCTATCATTTCTGTGTCGTCTGTCGTATGACGCGTAGCGTCTATACGCTCTGTGGATTCGAGAAAAATAATTCCGTAGGCTTCTGTGACATCTGTGAGTTCCGTGGGAACTATAAACAGGTACCAGAACTATAATCAATCTACAAGCTTAATACACAAAGAGCTTATACCCCTTGACGCTGCCCGGAGCACCCTGCTCCATACGTGGCAGATACTCAAGAGCCGTTAGCGTTTGAGCCTTGCCAAGGTCGATTACAAGCAAGTGGGGCGCTGTGGCGTCCTTCTCAATCTGCCAGTAGGTAGACTCTTGTAGGTCGAAAGCCTTGTCGCCGGTATGATTGCCTTGCAGATTCTCAGAGTTGGCATACTTCACCTCCCACTGGTCGCGAGACAATCGCTTGCCGTCTGAGCCTTGCAGATGCAGCTCGGCTATGGCAACAGGCTTGCCGTCGTGGGTGTCAAGACACTCGATGGCTACATACCTGCCCGTTGCAGAAGTGCCAAGCTTGATGGTTTGCCAACCATTGCCGCTCTGTGTCTCGCCCTTTGCCACTGGTGTAGCCGAGTTGAGATCGGGCTTGTCGCCTATGTTGTTGTGCTTAGCCGACTTCTCCAGCTGCAGCTTGTCAAGCTCGGGCTTGGTCTGTCCCCATACCACGGGGTCCTTAGGACCAACCACATCGAGCACCACAATCTCGTTGTCGCCCTTCTTTAGCCAACAACCCGGACAATAGAGAGTCTTCTGTGGACCTATGCTCCAGAATCTGCCCAAGGCATGACCGTTGACATATACCTGTCCCTTGCCCCATGTCTCCATATTAAGGAAGGTATCGCCAGTCTTCTTCAGCTTAAAGGTTGCCTTGTAATAGCCTATCTTCGACGGCGTGTTAGAGGCAAGAGCAAGGTCGTTGTGCGGAGTGGTCATGGCACGACGGGCTGTCTGATAGTCGTCGGCAATGCGGCGCATACGCCAGTCCTTAAGATTCCATGTAAGCTCGTCGCCATCCACATCAGCAGTAAGGGTTACGTCGTCTACCAGTCCCTTGAAGTCCTTTATGGCTCTGCCGAAGTTGATACGGCCCATTCCCTCTACCAAGAGTGTAAGCTCGTCGCCCTTCTTTGTTGCAGGCATAGGCAGCGAACGCTCGTTCTTCACACGGTCTATCTTGCCTATATAGTTGCCGTTGATGAATACCTGTACAAAGTCGTGACCATTGATATGCAGCATAGAGCCGTTGGCTATCTCGGGCAACTTGGTGTTGTATATCATCGAACCGTAGCCCATATTCATCTCCTCGAAGGTCTGCACATCACGGCTCTCGGCTGTGCTGTCTACACCCATATATATAGGTGCCATGTTCTGGAGCTTTAGCTTGGGTATGGAGATGATGTCGGCAACCTTTTCAGGGACAGCCGGCAACTTCTTGTCGGCATACTTCTCAAGCGTCTTTCTTAGGAGCCAATACTTCTCGGTAGGCTCTCCATACTCGTTTATAGGAGCATCGTAGTCGTAAGATGTCACGTCGGGAGCAAATCCGGGCGAGTTGGCACCAGCCCAATGACCAAACGATGTGCCTCCGTGTGTCATATAGAGCGAGAAGGATATGCCCTTAGAGAGCATCTCGTCGATGCCTGCAACCATATCCTTTGCGGGTCGGGTCTCATGACGTGCGCCCCACTTGTCGAACCATCCGCTCCAGAACTCCGAACACATAAGCGGTGCATTAGGACGTAGCTGGCGCAGACGACTAAACTGGTCGTCTATCTTTGCACCCGTACCAAAGTTCATTGTCCATGTAAGGTCGTCCAGTCCATTCTTCTCGAAGTTCGAGTTCCAGTCGCATTGAAACAGCGTGGTCTTGGCGTTGGGTGTGTCCCAGTACTTGCGCAGGGTGTCTCTAATCTGCGATATGTATGCCTTGTCCTCGCCGTAGCTGCCATACTCGTTCTCTACCTGAACCATAATGATAGGTCCGCCGTGCTGTATGGTAAGCGGAGCAAGCTGCTTGGCAACATTCTTCTCGAAGCGGTCGACACACGACATAAAGTAGGGGTCTTGCTCGCGAAGGCGTATATCCTTCTTCTTTAGCAACCACCAAGGCAGTCCGCCCATCTCCCACTCGGCACAAACATACGGTCCGGGACGCACTATGACGTACATACCGTGCTTCTTAGCCAGTCGGCAGAACTCGGCAACGTCGTTCTGACCGGTAAAGTCGAACACGCCCTCGCGCTGCTCGTGCAGGTTCCAGAATATGTAGATGCAGATGGTATTCATGCCGAGAGCCTTGCACATCTTGATGCGGTGCTCCCAATACTCACGCGGAATACGTGGATAATGAATCTCCGCCGCCTTGACCACAAATGGCTTTCCGTTAAGAAGGAAGGTCTTGTTGCCTGCCACAAACGTGTTCTTGCTGTCCACTTGTGGGGCTAAACCCGTAGCCGGGGCAGCAAACGCACCTGTCGCCAACGACGACATAAGAGCGAGACTCAAGAATATCTTGCTTGTCTGTTTCATGTGTATATCTATTGATTTTTATTCTTCTACAAATGTGGTGATGCTTCGTGGAGCCAAAGTTGTCGCGCCGTTTGATGTCCCGACGGGTGCCAAGCTCTCTGCCGAGATGTCGCTTGTGCGATACATCGTCCATGTCTTGATGCCCTGTCCGTCTACATCAAACTTCACCGGCTTTACGTCTTCCGAATAGTTGATGGCTACAATAGCCCACTTGCCATTGCTGTTGCGGTAAGCCGAGCACATCACACCCTTAGGGTCGTTGAAGCCTTCGGCTATCTCCTTGCCGTCCTCGCCGGTTGTCTTTATGTCGAAACGCTGCGCTCCCGGACGTACAAAACGGCTGTAGTTGCCAAGCGACCAAAGCAACTTCGAGTCGACGGCATAGCCTGTCTTCCACTGGTCGTTGCTATATACACGCAGCAAGCCGTCGCGGTAGTCGCCACCGGCAGCACGCCACCAGCTCCAGCTCTCGGCATTGGCATAGCAAAGGTCGTGGTGGATGACACGTGCCACGTATAGGGCGGTCTTCATGGAGAAGTCGTAGCCGCCTCCGCCACCTATCTCCTCGTCGTTGCCCATGATGCAAATCTCGGTTTGCCAGAACTTTATGCCCTGCTTCTTGCATGCCTCGCGTATCTGCATACGACACTGGCGCATATAGTCGAGCGGCGTGTTGGTCCAATAGCTGTGGCCTCCAATCAGTAGGGGCAGATTCTTCACGTTGCCCACATAGGTGTCGGTGCTGTCCTTTGAGAACAGAGCCTTTATCTCGTTGCCACGCTGCCAGTCGGCTTCGTGTGTGCCAAGCATGCAGCGATAGTCGCTCGATTCGTTTACCAATATCTCCGTCTTAAGCTTCTGCTTCGACAGAGCCTTGCCCAGCTCGCGTGCCACATGAGCCAACTCTCGGTTGGTGGCAGGAGAGCCTTCCTGCTTCGGTCCGAGCCAGTTCCAATGTCCGTCGGGTTCGTTGCACGGACTGATATAGTTGATTTTCACCCCATCGTGCTGCTCTATGCCCTTTATAGAAGTTGCCATAAAGCGTGCAAAGTCGTCGTAGCAATCGTCGCGCAGATTGATTGTGCCGCCACGTCCGGTGTTGGTTGCCAGTCCGTTCTTGGTGAAATAGACCGGAGCCGAATTGCAGAAAGCTAATATATAAGGTACACCTCGCTCCTTGGCAAGCTTCAGGAAGCGGCGCTGTCCAGCCTGCTTCGACCAGTTGTAGGTGCCGTCGGCATTGAGGAAGCACTCTGTACTGGTGGCATAATTGATTTGTGCCTTATCGCCCTGTTCGGCACTTCCGGCTCCAAGGTTAAATCGCCAGATAGACAAACCGATGCCTTTAGGCTTGCCTTGGGCATCGTTCTCTGATGAGAAGAGCCAGTCGGCTACCTGCTCTTGCTGCCGTTCGGGCCAAAGTCCGATGAACTGCATACTCCATGCGTCGCTCGCGCCAAAATGCTGTATATGCTGCTGTGGCGACGAGGGAAGCACTGTGTAATGTGTTTGGGCAGACGCCTGCACCGATGCGGAGAGCATCAATGCAAGCGTAATACCGTGAAAACCTATATTAAACATATTAATTATATCCAGGGTTCTGCTTGATAGAACCGTTCGACATTGTTATCTCCGAGTTAGGGATAGCAAAGAGCAGGTCGCGTGGAGCCTGGAAGTTTATGCCCTCATTGCTGTTCTCCAACTGGTTGGTTGTCTCGTACGGGTCGGTAGATGTCTCCATGTTGTACTTAACGAACGAGCCGTTAGGACCGAACACGTGCTCCATCATAGTTTTGCCGTCGTCCATCTTCCAACGGCGAAGGTCGTCAAGACGGGTGCCCTCAAGGGCAAGCTCAAGGCGGCGCTCAGCACGGATGGCATCGCGAAGTTCCTTACCGGTAGATGATATTGTTGGGAGATTGACACGTCCGCGAACCTCGTTCAAAGCCCACTGTGCCTCGCTGTCATGACCAAGCTGGTTCTCTACCTCGGCATACATAAGCAGCACCTCGGCATAACGCAGCAAGCGGATGTTGAGCGGGTTGTGAGCTGCATCGTACGGACTTGGACGCTTGCCAACCGGGATGAAGAGCTTCATGTTGCAACGTCCCGACTTGTGCTTGTCTGCAGCGATGACGTAAGGATTGTCCACTGTCCATGTTGGGTCGCCCGGCACATCGGTCTGACCGTCGTGGAGGATGGTGTACTTAAGGCGGATGTTGTCGCCGGCTGCCTTAAAGGCATTCTCAAGGTCGCTTGTAGGCAGACCCCAAGCCCAACCAGAATCGTTGCGTGAACCTACTATTACCGAGTAGCGCTCGCCAAGACCATACTGTGTGTCGTCCAGTGTCTGTATCTCGAAGAGGCTCTCGTCGTTGTTGTTATAGTCGACATTCCAAACCTTGCCGAAGTCGTCCATAAGCTTATACTCTGGTGTATTGCCAGCGAAAGAGCCGCGGCAGCATAGTTCCTGAAGCACCTTCTCTGCCTTCTCGTAGTTGCCCGAGTAGAGGTAAGCCTTGGCAAGGAAGCCCAAGGCAGCGCCACGTGTGGCATGACCTACGTCCTTAGGATCCTGCTCCGAACGTGAAGGAAGGTCTACAGCTGCCTCCGTAAAGTCCTTCACAATCTGTGCGTATGTATCCTCCTTAGACGCACGCTCTACGCCCTGCACCTCTGAAGGCATCTTAAGCGAAAGCATAAGAGGCACGCCGCCGAAGTTCTTTACGAGGTCGAGATAATAGAAACCGCGCAAGAACTTAGCCTCAGCGATAAGACGCTTCTTATACTTCTCGTCCAAGAAGGTAAGCTTCGAGGTCTTCTCAATAGCGATGTTGCACTGTGTGATGCCCTTATAGCGGTACTGCCAGAAGTTCTGGCAAGCTGTACCAAGCTCGATGGTGTTGCCAGTGAACATACAAGCCACACGATACTCGCCTGGGTCCTGTGATGTGTTGCCCATCCAGCAGTCGTCGGTAGTGATGTTGCAAAGGTTGTAGAACTTGTATATCTGCCACCAGTCGCGACCGTCGAGGAAGTTGTAGCAGCCTGTAATCTGCTTGGCGCACTCCGTTTCGTTGGTGAAATAGTTTGTCATATCCTGCTGACCGCGGATTGGCTCTTCAAGGAAATCAGAGCATGAGGTCATGCCCAAAGACAGAGCCGACATCATTGTCAAACCTATAATATATCTTTTCATAATTGATATGCTTGTTTTATTGTTGTTACACATTATGTATATTTACTCCTTAGAAGCTCATGTTCACACCGAAGAGGAAGGTGCGTGGGTTAGGATAACCGCTGTAGTCGATACCTGCCTCTGTAACGCCCTTACCCATTGAGGCTGTCTCTGGGTCGGCACCCGAGTAGCCTGTGATGGTGAAGAGGTTCTGAGCCGAGAACGACAGACGCAGGTTGAGCTTGTTGTTGAACCACTGCTTAGGCAGTGTGTAGCCAATCTGCAGGAGCTTGCAACGGAAGTAAGAACCATCCTCTACGAAGAAGTCGCTTACGCGCTTGTAGTTCATGTTGGCATCGTTGGCTGAAAGACGTGGGAACTCGGCTCCCTTGTTGTCCTCGCGCCATGTCTTGTTGTATGTTCCGGCATATACATTCTGACCGCCTTCACCTGAGTAGCGTCCCCTGTTGAGGTTGTAGATGTCGTTGCCGAATGTGCCGTAGAAGTTGGCCACGAGGTCGAAGCCCTTATATGCGGCGTTGAGGTTGAGACCCATCATGAGGTCTGGGAACGGGTTGCCGATACACTTCTTGTCGTTCGAGTCGATAACGCCGTCGTTGTTGCGGTCGACAAAGCGGAGGTCGCCAGGCTGTGCGTTAGGCTGGAGAGGTGTGCCGTGCTCGTTGGTGTGCGACTTAACCTCGCTCTCGTTCTGGAAGATGCCGTCGGTCTGATAACCCCAGAACTGGCTGAGCGACTCGCCCTCTGCGTTGCGTACAATCCAGTCGCCAGAGAATCCGCCGGTCCAGATATAGTCGCCGTTGAGCTTCAGAGCCTTGTTCTTTACCTGCGAGAGGTTAAGACCTACGCCGTATGTGAAGTCGGAGATATGGTCGTTCCAGTTGATGCCGAGCTCCCATCCGGTAGCCTTCATCTTACCTACGTTCTCCCACATCTGTCCGTTCCACATAGGATAACCAAGGATAAGGAGGTTGTCCTTCTTCATAAGCATATCGTGAGATGTCTTGTTGAAGTAGTCGGCTGTAATCTTCAAGCGGCTCTGCAAGAGAGCGAGGTCGAGACCAACGTTCCAGTCTTCCACTGTCTCCCACTTAAGGGTAGGGTTGCCTATGCCTGATACGGTAGAACCGATGTCGCGTATTGGTGTCTGTCCAAATACATAGTCGGTTGTTTCGATAGAGCTGAGGTATGCCGAGTTGTCGATGTTCTGGTTGCCCACCTTACCCCAACCGGCACGTATCTTGATGTCGTCAAAGATTTTCTGGTTCTTCATAAACTCCTCGCCGGTCAAGCGATAAGCTGCCGAAACTGATGGGAATGTAGCCCACTTGTTGTCCTTAGAGAACTTAGACGAACCGTCGACACGTACAGTAGCTGTGAGGTAGTACTTCTCGTCGTAGTTGTACATCACACGACCGAGGTACGAGATGAGCGATGTAAAGGAGTCGGTACCTGATGCAGCAGGGTTCTTTGTGCCCGAGCTTGGATAGCGCAAGGTTGGGTCGTTGTTAGGAATATTCTCCGAGTAGGCCTCTGCCCAGTAGTCCTGGAAGCGCTCCATAGTGTAGCCACCCATGAGGTTTACGTTGTGCTTCTTGGCGAAGGTGTTGGTATAGTTCACGGTGTTGGTCCAGTTCCAGTCCACCCAGTTCTCCATCCTGCGCTTGGCGTTGTTGTTGTCGTTCTTCTCGAGGTTGTCGATAAAGAAGTTTACGTTGAACGTATCGGTACGGCGGAAGCGTGCGTTCATACCAAACTGCGAGCGGAAGGTAAGACCCTTGATAGGTGTAAGGCTGATGTAAGGTGTGGCGAGCAAGCCATACTCGCTTGCACCTGAGTCCATACGGTTCATATTAGCCACAGGGTTATGCTCCTCGTTGTTGTGCGAACGGGCATAGTTGTTGTACGGATTGCTTGTCCACTCGCTCTTGTCGCGCATCACCGGAGTGGTTGGGTCCATAGACATGATGGCTCCCATAAGGTTTGGCGTGTCGTCCCACTGCTCGTAACGAGGAGTGAAGTCGATACCTGCCTTTACAATCTTATTGAAGTTGTACTCTGTAGAGAAGCGTGCAGAGAGCTTCTGCCACTGACCCACCTTGTACTGAGAGTCCTGCTTGTAGTAGCCGATGCTGCCCGAATAGATAAGCTTGTCGGTACCGCCCGAGAACGAGAGGTCGTAGCTCTGCTGTACAGCAACGTCGTTAAGACACTCCTTCCACCAGTCGGTATACACCTCGTCTGTGCCCTTGAACGGCGACTGGTTGCCGTCGTTGGCATAGCGTGCGTCAAACACCTGCTTGTATTCCTTAGAGCCAGCCATCTTCTGCTTATTCAATGTCTGCAGACCTACGGTTGCCGAAGCGTTGAACTTGGCCTCGCCCTTCTTGCCCTTCTTGGTTGTGATGAGCACAACGCCGTTTGAGGCTCGTGTACCATAGATAGCCGAAGCCGATGCGTCCTTAAGCACCTGCATACTCTCGATGTCGTTCTGGTTGAGGAAGTTGATGTTGTTGCCTACCGGCATACCGTCTACAACGTAGAGAGGGTCTGATCCGTTGACGGTCGTCACACCGCGGATGATAACTCGTGGCGTAGCGCCAGGACCACCGGCACCACTAACCTGCACACCGTTGACCTGTCCCTGGAGGGCATTCATAACGTTGCCGGTAGACAGCTTCTCAAGCTTGTCGCCCTTGATGGCAGATATAGAGCTGGTAAGGTCGCTCTTCTTAACCTGACCGTAACCGATAACAACAACCTCGTTAAGGTCGTTGGCGTTCTCTTTCATTACGATATTTATCTGGTTGCGGCTGCCCACCTTTACGTCCTGGTTGGCCATGCCCACGTAGCTCACAACGAGTGTGGCGTTCTTGTCGGCGTCGATGGTATAGTTGCCGTCGATATCTGTAACAACACCCTTTGTCGAACCCTTAACCTTAATGTATGCGCCAATGATAGGCTCGTTGTTGGTGTCTACAACAGTGCCTTGCACCTTCATGCTCTGCGCGTTGGCAGTGAGAGCCATTGTGGCTGCCAAGGATGCTAAAATAAATTTCTTATTCATTTGGATAATGTCTTAATTGTTCATTAATCTGTTTACTTCACAAAGATACACGGGAGCTACAGTCACAAGCATGGCTGTGCGGACAAAGTTTGGTTTATTTGTCATAATTTTTGGTTTTAAGTTATTGTTAATTATAATTCTGCTTTAGGCTTTTACTTGGTTTTCTGGTGCAAAATTATAACAAGAGGTTAAGAGAATAGGGGTGTTTTTTATTAATAAAAGGGGTGTTTCTCGTTTTATGTAAAAAAATGAAGAAAAACGAAAAACACCCTTAATATCGTATGAAAACAATCTACAAGCTCTGCACAAACTGCTTGGGCGACATCTGCATCTTGCGCTTAAACACATTGCGGAAGTTCTTGATGTCGCCGAAGCCGCACATCTCTGCCACCTTAACCACATTGGTCTGGCCCTCCTTAAACGCCTGCACAGCCTTGTATATCTTATAGTCGTTTACAAACTCGATGAGCGACATGCCCGTCATCTGCTTGAGCTTCTTGTACAACGTCGAATGACTCATGGCAAGCTTCTCGGCAAGGAAGTCGATGTTGAAGTCGGGATTGCACAGATTGTCGTCTATTATCTCGCGGCAACGCAACAAGAATATCTGCTCCTCCTTGGTGTATGTGCGCTTGCTGTTGGATATATCGGCTGTAAGCGAGGCATTGTCGCTCTCGGCAATAAGGCGGTCGATGCGCACACGCAGCAGCTTTAGCGACACGGGTTTGGTTAAGAAGGCATCTGCTCCGGCATCGTAGGCGGCTATTCGCTCCTCGTCGGATGTCTGTCCGGTGAATATTATCACCTTTATATGCTTAAGCTTCTTGTCGTTGCGCAAGGCACGCAAAAACTCCAATCCGTCGAGCTGCGGCATCATCATGTCGCACACAATGATGTCGGGCAGCGAACTGGCTGCCACGCGCAGACCCTCGGCTCCATCGTAAGCCTTAAGCACACGGAAGTCGCTTATAAGGTTGCGCTCGAGCAGAGCCACCGTCTCGCGCTCGTCGTCGATAAGCAATATGCTGTGTGTGGCAGTGGGGTTGGCTTTAAGCGGGGCTGTTCCGGGCACTGCCTCCGGCTCTTGTTTATAGGCTGCTGCAGCTGCCACCTGCTTGTCCGCCTCAGCCTCAACCGTCTTGTCGACAGCAGCCTTGGGTATGTAGAAGGAGAAGGTAGAACCCTTGTTCACCTCGCTCTCAAGATGCATCTCGCCTCCGTGCAGCTCTACGAGGGTCTGCACAAAGGAGAGGCCTATACCGTCGCCCTTGCTCTTGGCTTGGCCACGGCTGGTGCGGAAGAAGCTCTGGAATATCTCCTTGCGTGCCTCCGGCACGATGCCTATGCCGTCGTCCTTGACCGAGAACACCACACGGTCGGGCATATCGGTAATGGTTAGCACCACATGACCGCCGTTGTTGGTATACTTGTAAGCGTTGGATATAAGGTTGTTGAGGCACATCTCCACCTTCTCGCCGTCCATCGACAACATAACGGGATGCTCGGGCATAACCGTCGCAAAGTCGATGTGCTTCTGGTCGAGCAGGTCGTCGTAGTCGCCGGCAAGCTCGCCCACAAACTTCACCACGTCTATGCTCTGACGCTTAAGCTGCAGCTTGCCCTGGTCTATCTTGCGGAAGTCGATGGCTTGGCTTATGAGCTTGTTTATCTTCAAGGCACTGCGGTGCATAGCCATAAGGTATGCCGAGGGTATGCTCACAATCGACTGCTTGCGATCTATAAACTCCTCAAGCTGTGCGGCGATAAGGAATACCGGTGTGCGAAGCTCGTGGGTTATGCTGGTGAAGAACGTCATCTTGGCATCGTCGAGCTTGCGTTGGCTCTCCTTCTCTACCTCGGCTATCTCCATACGGTGACGCATCTTTATCACACGCATATACAGACGGAAGCAGGCATAAGCCACACCTATTATAATTAGCAGCCACAACGTCTTTGCCCACCACGTGAGATACCATGGCGGGAGCACCGTTATCCTAAGCACCGAGGCATTGGTCCAACGGCCTGAGAGGTCGGTGCTGCGCACCATAAACTCGTAGCTGCCGGGCGGAACATTGGTGTAGCTTGCCTCACGGCGGTCGGTTATCTCGTTCCAGGTGTTCTCCATGCCCTTGAGATAGTAGGAGAAGTGGATGGCTCGCGGGACGTTGTATTCTGGTACGGAGAAGTTTATGGTGAAGTAGTTTTCGTTGGATTGCAGCGTTACCTCGCCCTCGCTGTTGCTTCCAAGATTTATTGAACGGCCATCTGTAACATTGAGCCTGCCCAAACTGACATCCTTATACAGCGAATTGTTCATTAGCGACATATCGTCTGCCATGACCAACCCCTCTACCGAACCAAAGTAGTAGCGGCGTCCGTCGGCATAGCATGCGCCATAGTTGTATGCCATTGGCATGGAGTTGTCGAGGTCGCAACGCATAAAGGCATGGTTCTCGGGGTAGTAGAAGTAGAGACCATTGTTGGTGGAGAACACCATATAGCCGTGGCTCGACTCTACGATGCCCGTCACGATGATGCTGCCCAATCCGTGCTCGGTAAGGTTGGTATACACCTTTCCCTCCCTCTCGTCTATGCAGCAGGGCGGCTCGTAGCGGAACGACACCCATACCCTACCCTTGCTGTCGGCATATACGTAGCGCACCTTGTTGCTTGGCAAAGCCATATCGGGGGTGGATGTGCTGTAGTGCTTAACCGTGCGCAGCGTGCTACGGTCTATCTTGTACACACCATTGTCGTTGCCAAACCATATATAGCCATTGCGATAACAAAGCATCTGGCATAAAGCACCGGTGAACTGCGGCACTACACGGAACTGGTGCGTAAGCTTGTTGAACACAAAGAGGTCGCGTCCGCCAATCCACAGATTGCCGTTGCCGTCGTCGGCAATGGTCCATATCACGTCGCCGCGCTTGCTAACCAAGGGCAAGGCATAGTTGCTGAAGCGGCGTGTGGCTATATCGTAAGCCGTCAGTCCCTTATTGTATACAGCCATCCACACCGTATGCTGGTCGGCTGTCATCGACACAATGTTGTCGCCCCATATACCGCTGTTGGCAGATGTATATGTGGTCATGGTTTTGTGGCTTAACGAATAGACCCCCATTCCGCCTCCATCCATACCTATATATATATTGTCGGCTTGGGCAGCCACAGCCGTAACGAGGTCGTAAGGCAGGGTGTTGGTCTGCTCGCTTAGTGTCGAGAACAAGGCTCGCCTTGCACCATACAGTGTCAGGCCCTTGCGATATGTGCCTATCCACATATTGCCGCCACGGTCGGCAAGTAGCGAGTAGACAGCATCGCCGCATATATGGTCCTTGCTCTCGGTAAGGCGATAGTCTAAACCGTTGCGGCGCAGCACCACACCATAGCCGTCGGTGGCAAATGCCACACCGCCATCGTAGTCGCAAGCCGCCTTCAAAGCCTTAGGCAGATCCTCGTCTATGGCTTGCAAGTG
>USCM01000019.1 GCA_900553155.1 uncultured Prevotella sp.
AGTACTTGATGTCGATAAGCGACTTCAAGGTAGCGTTCTCTCTTGTACCCTCCATATTCTGATACTTGTTCTCAGGCACTGCGTCGAGTCCACCCTTACCGTAGAAGTGAATCAACTTGTAGCGGTCGGTGCGTACACCGTCGTGCTTGCGTACCATATGGTATGTTGGGTAGTCGTAGTAGTGGTAGTAGATGCTGCTGCGCCACTTCTTCTGTGCGTCGCCATTCTCAAGCACTGGCAAGAGCGACTGGCCCACCATCTCCTTAGGTTTCTTTACACCAGCAAGCTCGAGGAATGTAGGAGCATAGTCGATGTTCTGTACAAGCTTGGTGCAAACGCTGCCCGGCTTGGTGTGTCCAGGATAGCTGATGATAAGCGGGGTGCGGAGCGACTCCTCATACATAAAGCGCTTGTCAAACCATCCGTGCTCGCCCATATAGAATCCCTGGTCGGATGTGTATACTATGATGGTGTTGTCGGTCAAGCCGTTCTTGTCGAGATAGTCGAGCACACGGCCCACGCTCTCGTCAACACTTGCTATTACAGACATATAGTCGCGGATGTATACCTGATACTTCCAGTTGTCGAGGTCCTTACCCTTGAGGTTAGCCTCAAAAAACTTGCGGTTGCGTGGGAAGTAGTATCTACCCCAAGCCGAACGCTGAGCAGGTGTCATACGGTTTATTTCGCCCATAAGTGCGTCGTAAGAGTCCTTGCTGTCCTCGTTGTTAAGGTCGAGCATCTCAGGTACCTTGAAGTCCTGCTCCCAGCGCATGTGCTGTGCTACCAACATCTTCTGTGTGCGAGCAGCCGAGCCACGTGTGGCATAGTCGTCGTAGAAGGTCTCCGGCATTGGGAACTCAACGTTGTCGTACATACCAAGGTTCTTGATGTTGGCCTGCCAGTTGCGGTGCGGAGCCTTGTGGTGGAGCATAAGGCAGAATGGCTTGCTCTTATCGCGCTTGTCCATAAACTCGATGGCGTGGTCGGTTGTAAGGTCGGTGCTATAGCCTTCCTCTACAATAAACTTGCCGTCAGGAGTATCGGTACCACGATATTGTGGGTTCCAGTACTGGCCCTGGTCGTTGTAGATGTGGTAGTAGTCGAATCCCTTAGGATCGCAGCTCATGTGCCACTTGCCTACAATACCAGTCTGATAGCCTGCCTTCTGAAGCAGCTCTGTAAAGAACACACGCGATGTGTCGATACCCTCGCCAAGCTGGCGCTGTCCGTTCTGGTTGCTGTAAAGACCTGTCATCAAACAAGCGCGAGACGGTGTAGAGAGCGAGTTCTCGACAAATGCCTTGTCGAAGCGCATACCACGCTCGGCAATACGGTCGATGTTAGGTGTCGGGGCAAGCTTAGAGATGCCATGTCCATAGGCACTGATACACTGAAAAGCATGGTCGTCGCACATTATATACACAATGTTAGGACGCTGAGCGGCTGCCTTCTGCTGCGCCTGCATAGCCGAAGCGAGACAAGACAGAGCCGCAATGGATAAAATTGATTTGTTCATCTGTTATAGATAAGTTAGTTAATATTATCAAAGAGTTGGAACGAATGACTTCTTGGGAAGTTTGCACACCATATAAGGCAGCGACACCATAAACATCGGGTTATCGGTATGCTCTTTCTTTATTACATCGATAAGCTCGTTTACGATGTCGGGATGTTGTTCCGCCACATCGTTGTCCTCGTGTATGTCGTTGGCAAGGTTGTACAGCTTTGGCTTGCCCTTAACAACTATTAGCTTCCAGTCGCCACGGCGCACAGCAATCTGGTCGGTCTCATGAAACTCCCAATACAGATAGTCGTGCTGCATCTGTGCCTTGTCGTTGCCAAGCAATGTTGGCGCAATGGACAGTCCGTCGAATCCGTCGCCCGGCACATCGCGGTTGGTATAACGCTTGCTGAAGTTGCGTATGCCTGCAAGTTCGCAGAAGGTTGGCATTATGTCGTAGAAGGCAAAGGGCAGATCGCTAACCGCTCCAGCCTTGATATGCTCTGGCCACCACGCAATGAAAGGTATGCGTATACCGCCCTCGTAGCACTGGCGCTTCAAGCCACGCAGCTTGCCGTCGCGTCCAAAGTAGGCTGGATCGGCACCACCCTCCTCGTGAGGTCCGTTGTCGGAGGTGAATATCACGAGTGTGTTCTTGTCCAATCCCTTCTGCTTGAGCTTTGCCATAACCTCTCCTACATAACTGTCGAGGCGGGTTATCATTCCGGCAAAATGGGCATGTGTATGCTCAACTGCATTATAGCGAGATGTGGGTTGACCGCCCCATGTCTTGTCTACAAAGAACTTCTTCTTATAGCCCTCAAGTATGTCGTCGTCGGGCTGAGCCAGCTCTGCGTGCGGCAATGTATAGGTAAAGAAGCCAACAAACGGATGCTTGGCGTCCTGTCGGTCTATCCACTCAAGTGCCTTGTCGTGTATGATACGAGCCGAATACTGCGTGCGCTTATAGTAGTCGCGACCCGACATAGGGTATTTGATGTTGTCCTCAAGCACCTCTCTCACAACAGCAGTGTCGCCCATAGAGCGCGAGTAGCGGTTGAGGAAGTTGGGATAATATAGGTGAGCCTGGAACTGACATATATAACCATAAAACTCGTCTATGCCCCGCTTGTCGGGAGTAGATGCCGATCCCTCATAACCTCCAGCCCACTTGCCGAACATACCGGTGCGGTAGCCGTTGTCGCGAAGCATCTCTGGCAGTATCTTATGGGCTGGGTCGTACGGCTCCTGTCCCACTACGGCATAGTCGATATTGTTGCCATACTTCACCGTATTGCTGTTAGACCAATACTCCTTGTTGCCACGCACATGTGTATGACCAGAGTGTTGTCCCGTCATAACAGTGGCTCTCGACGGTGCCGACACCGGCGAGCCTGCATACGCCTGTGTAAAGCGCATACCCTCGCTTGCCATACGGTCGATGTTGGGGGTAGAGATAAAGGGTTGGCCGTAGCAAGCCAAGTCGCCATAACCCATATCGTCGCACATTATAAATATAATGTTGGGACGCTGCTGATTGGCCTTCGGCTTCTTTGGCGCTTTAGCGGCAAGCACTGCCGGAAGACACATCATTCCGGCAGATGCCAATAATATCTTGTTGTTCATTAATAAACAATTAAAGTGTCACAATTGATGGCTGTTTACATCCGGATTACTTGGCAGACTCACTGCTGAAATACGGAATAAAGCGCATATCGCCGTCTACCACACTGCCAGGTATCTTAAACTCGCCATTGCGGAACTGTCCCACGCCAATAGTGGTCTCGGTCCAATTGTGCTGCTTCTCGCCGTCAAGGTTTCTGCCATGACGTATCACGAGCTTAGAGAAGCGGAAACCTGGAGCTGGAACCGCCTTTACCTTCAACGGCTTGCCGCAGATGGCGGTCTTGCCGGTTAGCGGTGTGCCGTCGGCAAGGAGGATGTCGCCATTAAGACCTCCACCCTGTCCGTCTACACCACGGCTCAGGCTTACAACATCGCCTGGCTTGAAGCTCTTTACGGGGCTCTTGCCGCTGGTAGAGAAGAATGGAGCCTCGTCCTCGCTCAACACAACGTCGTCGATATATACAGCAAAGTCGGCTGTAAGATTATGTGGCGATGTGGCATCTGGCACGATAAGCAGATGGCGTATGGTAACGCCATTAGAGCCCGACACGGCAAAGACGGCATCATTCCACTGGTTGGCTACAAGCGGCTGGGTAGTAACGCTCCAGAACTGCTCTGTCAGTGGCGACTGATTAGGACGGTCGTCTCTGTTGCCCAAGCCTATAAGCATAGCCGGAGCAGCCTTTGGCGAGTATATCTTTACGTGTATATACTGTGTCTGCTTGGTCTGGGCTATAGGCTCCTTAAGCTTTAGAAGCGCTCCAAAGGTGTTGCTGCCAAAGCGCGAGCGCTGCAAGGCAAGCACCTTAGACGATGGATTAGGGGCAAAGCCGCGCATTGGGTCGGCTGCTGTAAGATGATTGGCAACGACGCGCACATTGCCTGCAAGCGTTCCGTTGCGGAAGGGCGAGTTCTCCCAAGTGTCGTACACAGAGATTGATGCGTACGAGTTGGCCGACTCAAAGTCGCACAACTTCTTTTCTGACATCTGTGCAGAAAGCGATGCCGACGAAAGAAGGGCAAGCGAGAGAGCAACCAACTTGCCTGTATATCTTGAACAATTCATATTTAGGTTCATTTAGATTGTTGTATTTAATAAGACTGAAAGGTTCTCAATCGGATGTCTTTAATAAACCGAAAGGTTCTCAATCAGCGGACAAGCCTTGCTGTCGTTGATGGTTATGCGCACAGCACGCACTTTGTAGCCATTGCCCTCATAGCTCTTCTCGGTTGAGCCATTGAGCGGTATGATGCGCTTATAGCCTATGGTTGTAGTGGCTATATTGGTGGCACGCGGTGTAAAGTTTATGCCGTCCTCGCTTGTCTCCACCGTGAACGAACGCACACGCTGACCAAGCTTTATGTGCTCCATAAGCTGCACATAGCGCACGGTTGTGGGCTTAGCCCATGTCAGTGTTAAGGATGCCTTGGTTGTACCGTCGTTGGTAGCCCAGTAGGTATCGCGCTTATCGTCGGTCAGGTTGCGCACCGAGTAGTTGCGGTGCTGTCCGGCTGTACGTTCCTCGCTTGCTGTAATCACAGCCTTGCGAGCAAGGTCGGTGCCAAGACGCGAGCGCAGCATAGCTCCAAGCTCTGCCATACGCTTTGCTGTAGCCTCCGGCACAAGGCCGTTGTTGTCGGGAGGAAGGTTGAGGATAAGTGTGGCGTTGCGTCCCACTGTCTCCAGATACATCTGGAACAGGCGCTCTGCCGACAGCACCTTCTCGTTCTTCTTCCAGAACCATCCGCCTGTAGTGGCTTTGGCATCGCTCTCTCCCGGATGCCACTGCCATCCGTTCTCGTCGCCGTTCTCGGCATTGCCCATAGCCCAGCAGGTCTCGCCGCTGTGTCCAGCCTCATTGCCTATCCAGCGCACTTCGCCTCCCAAGCCCCACATAATGACGTTAGGCAGGAGCGAGTGTATAGAGTCGCGAAGGTTGGGTATGTCGTAGAATGTCTGCGCATTGTCTATCTTGCGGTATCCGGTTGTGCCCTTGCCACCATACTCGCCGCCATAATAGCCAGCGTGGTCACCGCCGGTTGCACCGTCAAACCACATCTCAAACTGGTCCGAACCATACTTGGCAAGCTCTACACACTGTGGAAAGAACACCTTCTTGGCATAGTTGTCGGTATAGTTGCCGTTGGCATCCTTCTCTCCCCAATACTTGCTGCTGAGGTCCCAAGGCGACACATAGAAGCCATACTTCATCTTAAGCTTGCGGGCTGCATGTGCAAAATCGCGTGGAATATTGGTCTTGCGGGCATTCTCGCTCGACGAGCTAAGCACGCTGTGTGTGGTTGTTGCTGTAGGCCAAAGGCAGAATCCGTCGTGATGTTTAACCACGGCGATACCTCCCTTCATGCCAGCCGACTTGGCTACACGCAGCCACTGGGCTGGGTCGGGTACACGTGTCGGGGCAAATGTCGACGCATCCTCGGTTCCATCGCCCCATTCCTTGCCGGTATAAGTGTCCATACCATAATGGAAGAAGGCATAAAACTCGGTCTCGTTCCACAACAACTGGCGACGACTTGGAACGGGAAATACGGGACGTGGTGTGTTGTCGGGATTGGCAACACTACTCTGCGTCAATTCAAATTCGGTAGACTTAGCTTGAGCCAATGCATCTGCCGAAGTCAATAAACACAAGCCACAAACTATGGCGTGAGATAGCTTCATATTTAGTAATGTTAGGATTGGTAATAATAATATATAGATTAGCTGCGATGCAAAGTTAAAAAAAATATGGGGAATATGGTATAAGGTTAAGTAAAAAACATTAAAAATAAGGATAAAAGAGCTGAAATTAAAGGTTATAGCTTGCGTGTTACAGCCAAAACGCCATAACACGCAAACGTCTTTAGCTCTCTTTACCCTTAAGAAAATTGCCCACAATGGTGTGGCCTTCGGGGGTTAGAACGCTCTCTGGATGAAACTGTATGCCATGTACATCATACTCTTTATGGCGCAATGCCATTATCTCGCCATCGTCTGATGTTGCCGTTACCTCAAGACATGAAGGCAGCGATCCCTGTGCCACTACCCAACTGTGGTAGCGTCCCATCATTACACGCTTTGGCATGCCGCGGAAGATGTAGTCGTTGCCAAGCTGTGTGCCTTCGGTCTGCACGCCGTGATAGACTTCTTTTAAATTTTCGAGACGTGCTCCAAACACCTCGCCTATGGCTTGATGGCCAAGACACACGCCCAAGATAGGCTTCTTGCCGGCATAGGTGCGTATGACGTCGAGCAGCAATCCTGCCTCCGAGGGGATGCCCGGACCTGGACTAAGGATTATCTTGTCGAAACACTCAAGATCCTCCAGCTCGAACTTGTCGTTGCGCACAACCGTTACCTCAGCTCCAAGCTCCTTTAGAAGATGGGCAAGATTGTATGTGAACGAGTCGTAGTTGTCGATTATTACTGTTTTCATTTATTATTGTTTAATTCGTTGTTTTAATGAGGTTAGCACGCTATCGCTTAAGACAAACTATCTCTATTGTGCAACCTCAGCTTCCTTTATAGCCTTTCTTAAAGCCCCGAGCTTGTTGTTCACCTCCTGCAACTCGTAGTCGACATCGCTCTTTGCCACGATGCCGCCGCCTGCCTGGAACCACAACTCGCCTCCACGGCTAACAAATGTGCGTATGGTTATGGCTTGGTTAAGGTTGCCGTTAAGCCCTATAAAGCCAACGCATCCGCCGTAGGCGCCACGGTTGTGCGGCTCAAGTTCGGAGATTATCTGCATTGCCCTAACCTTTGGAGCACCCGACAGCGTACCTGCTGGGAATGTGTCGATGAACGCCTTAACGGGGTCGGCACCCTCATCGAGCGTTCCGCTTACCCTACTTACGAGATGCACCACGTGCGAGTAGTACTGCAGGTCTTTGTAGAAGTCGACCTTCACCCCATGACAATTGCGCGAGAGGTCGTTGCGCGCAAGGTCTACCAGCATCACGTGCTCGGCATTCTCCTTAGGGTCTGCACGCAGAAACTCGGCTGCACGGCGGTCGGCATCGGCATCGCCTGTACGCTTGGTGGTACCTGCTATCGGGTCGATAAACGCCTTGCCGTTCTCTATGCGGCAGTGGGTTTCCGGCGAAGAGCCAAAGATACGGAATCCGCCAAAGTCGAAGTAGAACAGATACGGGCTGGGGTTGATGCTTCGCAGCGTTCGGTACAGCTTGAAGTCGTCGCCCTCATAACGCTGCACAAAGCGTCGCGACAGCACCACCTGAAACACATCGCCACGCAAGCAATGCTGTATGCCGCGGCGTATGTTGGCACGATGCTCGTCATCGGTTAGCGGCGAGGTACACTCGCCCACAGCCTTGAAGCCGAAGTCTTGCTCTGCCGGCTTGTTTATGGTCTTGAGGAGGTCTACCAACGCCTCCTTGCCGCCGAGCGTGGTAAGCGTCAGTCGGCTGTTGAAGTGGTCTACCACGACAATGTCCCGATACATTATATATAATATATCTGGTGCGTCGTTCTCCTCCTTTGTCTCGTCCTTGACGTCGATATGCTCGAAGTAGCGCACGGCATTGAAGGTGGTATAACCGAAGAGACCGAACACTTCGGCATTGTCGCCTTCTATTTCAAAACGTGACATAAAGGCATTTATTGCACAATCGCACGTATAATTGTCGTCGATATTGTGCTTCTCCACCACTCCACCAGGAAAACGCAGCGTTGCCACACCATGCGATATGGACACGCTGCCAAGCGGATGTGTGGCTATAAACGAGCGGCTGCTTTGTCGGTCGTGATAGTCGGAACACTCCATAAGAGCGCTCTGCACGCCCTTATATCTTAAGCGCATATACAGAGATACGGGTGTGTAAAGGTCGGCAAGAATGTCTTGCGACGTCGTTGTATATCTTAGTTTAGAAGTTTCCATATTCGCCTGCCATTTCTTTGTTGTTGAGATAAGTCTGTACATCCTTGTCGCCTCTGCCGCTTACTGTCAGCACCACGACATCGTCCTTCTTGAACTTGAGGTGCGACAAAGCCGCTATGGCGTGTGCCGACTCGATTGCTGGTATGATGCCCTCCATACGTGTAAGCTCGTAGCCGCCACGTATAGCCTCATCGTCCTTTATGGCGAGCACCTCTACCCTGCCCTCTTCGGCAAGGTTGGCGTGCATCGGACCGACACCCGGATAATCCAATCCAGCCGAAATGGTGAACGCCTCTTCTATCTGTCCGTCCTCCGTCTGCATCACAAGGGTGCGCGCTCCATGCAGTATGCCCTCCTTGCCGCAGTGTATTGTGGCAGCGGTATAGTTGGTGTCGATGCCGTGTCCGGCTGCTTCGGCAAGCACAATCTTCACGTCAGGATTGTCCACATAATGGTATATGGTTCCGGCAGCGTTGCTTCCGCCGCCGATGCAGGCAATAAGATAGTCGGGATAGTTGCGTCCTATCTTCTCGTCGAGCTGCCATTTAAGCTCTTCTGAGATGATGCTCTGCATACGTGCCACGATGTCGGGATAAGGATGCGGCCCCATTGTGGAGCCTACGATGTAGAATGTGTCCTGCGGATGACAGCACCAGTCGCGTATTGCCTCCGAGCAAGCGTCGCTCAGGGTCATGTTACCGGTTGTAACCGGGTGCACCGTAGCACCGAGCATACGCATGCGCTCTACGTTGGTGTGCTGTCGTTCGACGTCGGTCTTGCCCATAAATATCTCGCACTTCATATCCATCAGGGCGCAAACGGTGGCTGTAGCCACTCCATGCTGTCCGGCTCCTGTCTCTGCGATGATGCGTGTCTTGCCCATCTTCTTAGCCATCAGTATCTGTCCGATGGTGTTGTTTATCTTGTGGGCACCTGTATGGTTGAGGTCTTCGCGCTTAAGATAGAGCTGGCAGCCGTACTTCTCGCTCATGCGACGGGCATAATACAAGGGCGACGGACGTCCCACATAGTCGCGCAAGAGCGAGCGATACTCCTTCTTAAACTCGTCGCTCTCGATGATTGGCAGATATACCTGCTGCAAGTCGGTTACACACTTGTATAATATCTCGGGGACGTAGGCACCGCCAAAACGTCCATAAAAGCCATTGGTTGGGGTCGATTTATAACTCTTTGTCATATCTTCTAATATTTAAAGCCCACCAGCCTCCACCCTATGGGGGAGGGGCTGGGGGTGGAGCTTCCATTTTGTATTACTTCTTCAAATCCTCCAACAGTTGCTCCACCGCTTCCGTCGGGTTCTCCTTCTCTCTCAACAACGTTACAAACTTGCTGCCTATGATGGCGCCTGCCGCATTCTGCTGCGCACTCTCAAGTGTCTGTCTATTGCTGATGCCGAAGCCTATCATACGTGGATTGTGCAGATTCATGGCGTTGATGCGGCGGAAGTACTGCTGCTTGGCATCGTCAAAGCTTTGCTGCGCACCTGTTATGCTTGCCGAACTAACCATATATATAAACCCGTCGGTGTGCTCGTCTATAAAGCGTATGCGCTCCTCGGATGTCTCCGGCGTTATCATCATCACACAACGCAGGTCGTAGCGGTCGGCAAGCGGCTTTATCACTTGCAAGTAGTCGGCAAACGGAAGGTCGGGGATGATGAATCCAGAAACACCGCACTCCACACAACGCTGGCAGAAACGCTCGTAGCCGTAGTGCATAACGACGTTGAGATAACCCATCAGCACAAGCGGAATGTGTACCTCGTCCTTTATAGCCTCAAGCTGTGCGAAGAGGTGTTCGAGGGTCATGCCGTTCTTCAAGGCTACGGTTCCGGCACTCTGTATCACCGGTCCGTCTGCCAAGGGGTCGCTAAAGGGTATGCCCACCTCTATCATGTCGATGCCCTTGCGCTGTAGTGTCAGTATTACGTCGGCTGTCATATCGAGCTTGGGACAGCCTGCGCAGAAATACAGCGACAACAACTTGCGGTCGCCACGCTCTGAAAACAATCGGTTTATTCGGTTCATATTGGTTGTGTTTTATTTGTATATTCTATTGTTTAAGTTGTGCTATGAAGTGGCTCAGACGCTCCACGTCCTTTACCGCCGGCTCTGTCTCGAAGCGCGAGTTGAGGTCGACGCCAGCCATTAGCGGATTGCTTATGCTCAGTATTCGTTGGGCATCGTCCTCGCCAATGCCTCCACTTAGCAAGAATGGGGTTGTGCCTGTGTAAGCGTTGAGCACCGACCAGTCGAACTGTTGTCCGCTTCCGCCATAGCCAATACACTTGGTATCGAATACAAACATATCTACCAATCCGTCGTACTGAGCACATTTGCCAAAGTCGGCAGCCGATGCTATGCTTATAGCCTTAAACACCTTAAGCTCTGGACAGATATCGGGCACCATCGTTGCGCGCAGATTGCGGATAAAGGTTGGCGTCTCGTTGCCGTGCAGCTGTATTGCGCCGAGGCCGAAGTTGACAACACGTGTGAGGATATTCTGCACCGAGTCGTCTACAAAAACGCCCACCTTGCATATAGCTTTAGCCTTGTCGGCATAGCCTGCGCTGCTTATCTCGGCATTGGCAGTATCAGGCAGCAATCCAGTGCCCGACGACTCCATCTCCACATAGCGGCTGCTCTTGGGATAGAAGATAAAGCCCATATAGTCGATTGGCAACTGGGCTACAGCCCGTATGTTGTCGGGGCGGCACATACCGCATACTTTTATAGCTAAACTTTTCTTCATAACAGCATCTCCTTTAGTGCCTTACCCGGCTCTTCTTCCTTCATAAATCGTTCGCCCATAAGAAATCCGCGGTAGCCTGCAAGCCGTAGGGCTTCAAGTGTGGCGGCATCCTTCAGTCCGCTTTCGCTCACCCTGCAGGCATCCTTTGGCAATCTGCCGGCAAGGTCGAACGACGTCTTTACGTCGGTATGGAATGTTCCGAGGTTGCGGTTGTTGATGCCGCAGAGGTCGGGTTGCAGGTCGGCATATTCGGTTTCTGCCTCGCTGTGCATCTCAAGAAGCACCTCCAAACCAAGTTGGTGCGCCATATTGAGCAACTCCTTACACTGGTCTTTCTTCAGACAGGCTGCTATCAGAAGCACTGCCGAAGCTCCACATAGCCTTGCCTCAAACAGCTGATACTCGTCCACGATAAAGTTCTTGTATAGTATGGGCAACGTAACGCCAGCCTGTCGTGCCGTGTGTATATCCTTGTCCTTGCCTCCAAAGTAAGGCAAGTCGGTAAGGATGCTCAGCGCGGATGCACCTGCCTGCTGATAACTCAGGGGTATTACAGCTGCATCGGCATCCTCCTTTATCCAGCCCTTGGATGGCGAACGGCGTTTAAACTCGGCTATTATGCCCGTCTGGCTTGCCTCAAGAGCACCTCGCATGGATGCCACTGGGCGGGCCTCGTCTATGAGTTTCTCCACCTGGCGGTGTATGTCGTGTTCGGTATATATAGCCTTAAGGCTTTCGAGGTCGACGCGCTTGCGGGCTACTATCTCTTCAAGTATATCCATAATTAGCTGTTTATCTCTCTAAACTTCTTGAACGTTGCCAATGCCTTGCCACTCTCTATCGACTCGCGCGCTATGGCTATACACTCGTCTATAGGCTTCTTGCCTTGCTCGAAGGTCTGTATGCCGAAGGCCGCATTGGCTATGACGATGTCCTTCTGTGCCTGCAAAGCACGGTTCTCAAGCACGGCGTCGAATATCTCGGCTGCCTCGTGCTCGGTTGCTCCGGCAACAAGTTCTTCGGGCTTAGCCTGGCGCAAGCCGAGGTCGGAGGGCGAGAAGAGTCGCTCGTACTGGTTGGTAGCCACCTTGAAGTCGCCCGTCAGAGATATCTCGTCGTAGCCGTCGATGCTGTTGACGATGGCATAGTCGGTTCCCAAACGGCGGAACACCTCGCTGTAAAGCTTCATCTGGTCTAATGTGGCAACGCCAAGCAGCTGACACTTAGGGCGCGACGGATTGACCAACGGGCCGAGAAGGTTGAAGCAAGTGGGAAACTGCAACGCCTTGCGTATTGGTCCGACAAACTTCATTGCACGTGCAAAGAGCTGTGCATGGAGATACACTATGCCGCACTGGTCGAGCGAGCGGTTGAGCTGGTCGAGGTCGGCTGTGAACTTTACGCCGTGCTGCTCGATGACGTTGGACGCTCCCGAGGTAGATGTAGCCGAATAGTTGCCGTGCTTTGCAACCTTGTATCCCGCTCCGGCTATTACGAAGCAAGATGTTGTAGAGATGTTGAAGGTGTTCTTGCGGTCGCCTCCTGTACCAACAACGTCGATGTAGCGGTCGCAGTCTAACAAGGCAGGCACACCGGTATCGAGTATGCCGTCGCGAAAGCCCAACAGCTCGTCAACCGTTATGCCTCTCATCTGCAAGGCTGTAAGCAAAGCCGAAATCTGCTCTGCCGGATATTCGTCACGGGTTATACCAAGCAATATCTCTTTGGTGTCTTCGCGCTGAAGCTTCTCTCCAGCGAGCACCTTTTCCAGAAAACTCTTCATTGTTGCCATCTTTATCTGTAGTTTTTATTGGTTAATCCTTAATGTTGTGTGTCGGGGTGATGGTGCTTGGCGGGATATAAAAAAAGACCCGCCACGTGAGTGACAGGTCTACTTGCTTTATTTCTGATATGAAAATAATGCGTATGAGCGTCCGCCTCACGACTTTGTAGATCTTGAGTTGCGCCACCACCAAATTGTAAGCTGTGCATTATTCATACTGTTTCTGTTTTTAATTATCAAATAATCTATACGCCTACAAAAGTAAGAAATATTTATTATACAGCAAACATTTGCACGTATTTTTTACTCTTTTGCTTAAAATTTAATACTTTAAAGGATGAAAATGCGACATTTAAACACGAGCACATTATTATATATAAAGAAAAGCATCTCTTTGGGTACATATTGGCTTATTGATGCAATGCTTTTTCAGAAATTATGCTTAATTTTGCAAAGTACATCGTAAATGTATCAATACTAACTGCACAAACAACCCAATGCGAAACAATACAAACAAATAAATAAAAATCATGGAAAAAGAAAAAGAGCAAATCCAGTTGCCCGACAACGCCTTCACCGAGTTGAAGCCGGGCGAGGAGTACAAGCCAATTATGTCGCCGGACAAGAGTTATCCAGAGGTTAATGTATGGTCGGTGACATGGGGTATCATTATGGCTATGCTGTTCTCGGCAGCCGCTGCCTACCTCGGACTGAAGGTTGGCCAGGTGTTCGAGGCTGCCATACCTATCGCCATCATCGCCGTGGGCGTGTCTACCGCAGCCAAGCGCAACAAGGCTTTGGGCGAGAACGTAATCATCCAGAGCATCGGTGCCTGCTCGGGTACCATCGTTGCAGGCGCCATCTTCACACTGCCGGCTATCTACATCCTCCAGGCCAAGTATCCGGAGATGAGCGTGTCGTTCTTCAAAGTGTTCTTCTCGTCATTGCTTGGCGGCATATTGGGCATCTTGTTTATGATTCCGTTCCGCAAGTACTTCGTCAAGGACATGCACGGCAAGTATCCCTTCCCTGAGGCTACAGCCACCACACAGGTGCTCGTCAGCGGCGAGAAGGGTGGCTCACAGGCAAAGCCGCTGCTCGTGGCTGGTCTTGTGGGCGGTCTGTACGACTTTATCGTGGCTACCGTAGGATGGTGGAACGAGAACTTCACCACACGCGTTATGGAATGGGGTGTTATGGCTGCCGACAAGGCTAAGCTTGTGTTCAAGGTCAACACCGGCGCTGCCGTGTTTGGCTTGGGCTACATCGTCGGCCTTAAGTATGCCTTCATTATCTGCCTCGGCTCGTTTGTGGTGTGGTGGCTCATCGTTCCTGGTATGTCGATTATCTTCCACGACCAGGTGCTCAACATGTGGAATCCGGAGATTACGCAGACCGTCGGAGCCATGTCGGCAGAAGAGATATTCAAGTATTATGGCAAGAGCATAGGTATCGGCGGCATCGCCATGGCTGGTATCATAGGCATCATCAAGTCGTGGGGCATAATCAAGGGTGCCGTGTCGCTTGCCGCCAACGAGATGAAGGGCAGCTCTCAGGTAGCCGAGAACACCGTGCGCACACAGCGCGACATTTCGTTCAAGATTATTGCCATTGGCGCTATAGTAACCTTGCTTGCCACATTCGCCTTCTTCTGGTTTGGCGTAATGGACGGCAATCTGCTCTTCGCCGTGGTAGGCATACTGCTCGTGGCTGTCATCGCCTTCCTCTTTACAACGGTTGCAGCCAACGCCATCGCCATTGTTGGCTCAAACCCTGTATCGGGCATGACGCTCATGACGCTTATCCTTGCATCTGTCGTTCTGGTTGCCGTTGGACTTAAGGGCACCGGCGG
>USCM01000020.1 GCA_900553155.1 uncultured Prevotella sp.
GTCTGCATATACTCTTCGCGTGTGAGTTTGGTGCCCACCGTCATATCCTTAACCTCCACAATGTGCGAGATAAAGTTGGGTATATCCTTTGTTCGGTTCACCACAAGCATTATCTGTATGCCGTGCTCGGTAGAGAGAGTCTGCAGGAGATTTGTGAGTTGCTGGCGTGCCTCGCTGTCGAGACCGATGTACGGGTTGTCGAGGATGAGGAGGCGTGGCTGCGAGAAGATAGAGGAGGCGATGACAAGCTTGCGCAGCTCGCCGCTTGACAACAGGATGACATACTTGTCGAGCATTGTGTCGAGACCGAAGAGCGAGTAGATGTGCTGCTGCAAGGAGCGTCGTTCGGGGGTGTCGTCTCCTGCTGCGTTATAGGCATCCTCAAGTCGCGAGCGCACGGTGGCTGTCTCGGGGTCTATCTCGGTTTGGTTCCAACGCTGCTGCAGATAGTAGGTAGAGTCGTTGTCGCCGCCGTAGGTGTCCTTGAAGCACACGTACTTGATGTTGTCCGAGATGTACTCGTGTGTGGACGGGGCAAAATCGTACTTGATGGCGTCGCCCAATAGAGGGTGCTTGCCGGTGATTATGTCGACGAACATCGACTTGCCGCCGCCGTTAGGTCCCATGATGGCGATGTTCTCGCCGTCGCACAGTGTAAAGTTTACGGGCTGACTCATACGCCAGTCGGGCATACGTGTCACGCCGTTGGTGATACTGATAATCTTCTGCATAATGTTATCCTGTATTAAATTATAAACTTTCAACTCTTAACTCACAATTCAAAAACTCAAAACTCACAACTCGCAACTTACTTGCATCGTCCCTGATTCTTGTTGATAAAGTCCTTCCAGCCGTTGTAGTGGGTATCGGTTACCGGGGTGCCTTGCTGCATAAAGTGGCAGTAGGCAACGCCGAGGGCATCGGTGGCATCCATAAACTTAGGCATAGCCTTAGTGTCGAGGCGCAACAGACGTTGCAGCATAGCCGCCACCTGCTCTTTGGATGCCGAGCCTTGTCCGGTGATAGCCATCTTTATCTTCATCGGGGCATACTCGTGTACTGGCACGCTGTGGCCTACGGCAGCTGCAATAGCCACTCCTTGCGAGCGTCCGAGCTTAAGCATCGACTGCACGTTCTTGCCGAAGAAGGGAGCCTCGATGGCCATCTCGTCTGGCAGATACTGGTCGATTATCTCGGTAACGCGTGTGTGGATTTTGCCAAGGCGCAGATAAGGGTCGGTGTCCTTGCGCATATCAATGACCCCCATAGCCATCATCTCCGCCTTGTTGCCTACGACACGCAGCACGCCGTAGCCCATAAGATTGGTACCTGGGTCGATGCCGAGAATTATTTTTTCTGTCTTCAATGTCGTTTCCTATCTGTCCAAGTAAGGGTTGTGAGCCAGTTCGTATCCCATTGTTGTCTCCTGTCCGTGTCCTGGGAGCAGACGGATGTCGTCTGGGAACTGCACGAACATACGCAGGCTCTGTATAATCATAAGCATGCTGCCGCCCTCGAAGTCGGTACGACCTATAGAGCCGCGGAACAATGTGTCGCCTGTAAATGCCACCTTCTCGTCCTTGATGTAGAGCACCACACTGCCCATAGAATGTCCCGGAGTCTCGACAACCTCTATTTCGTGTGAGCCAAACTTGATGCGGTCGCCCATGTGAAACATCTTGATGTCCATATCCATTGGCTCTGTAAGAGTTATGCCGAAGAGTGCAGCCTGCTTCTCGGTGGCGCGCACAAGTGCAACGTCCGACGAGTCGATCTCGAGCGGCAAGCCATAAGTCTTGGCAATAAACGGATTGCCGAAGTTGTGGTCGAGGTGTCCGTGTGTGGCTATAAGGTGCACCGGCTTAAGCTGGTTGTCGGTGATGTACTTCTCGATGGCAAGTTTCTCTGCCTCGTAGTAGGCACCGCAGTCGATGATGACACACTCCTTTGATTCGTCGCTAACAACGTAGCAGTTTTCCTGCAGCATATTGCAGGTGAATGTTTCTATATTAAGCATACTAAATGTCTATCTCTTTTTACTCTTTTACCTTTTTACTCTTTTACTCTTTTTAAAGTGGCAGATATATAAGGTATTTCTCCTTAAACCACTCCTCCTTAAACATATCGTGAATCTCTGTAAGGCTCACAATCTTCTTGAACGGCTGAGTTTCGGCATTGAGATTGCCGCCTTTAAGGCAGATAAGTCCGTTGGGCAGAGCGTTATGCTGGTTCTTGTGCTCAACGTTCTTCTTGATAATCTTCACAAGATCGGGCAGGGGCATAACGGCACGGCTTACCACGAAGTCGTACTTAGCCTTCTCTTCCTCGCCCGAAAGCTGTTCGGCAACGACGTTGTTAAGGCCGATAGCTTGAGCCACCTCATTCACCACACGAATCTTCTTGCCGGTGCGGTCGATTAGCTTGAACTGAGTTTCGGGGAACATAATGGCCAATGGTATGCCGGGGAATCCGCCGCCGGTGCCAAGGTCGAGCACATGGGTGCCCGGCTTAAACTTAATCTCGTGGGCAATGGCAAGCGAGTGGAGCACGTGGTGCTCGTAGAAGTTGTCCATGTCCTTGCGCGAGATAACGTTTATCTTGCTGTTCCAATCCTCGTAGAGGGCCTTGAGCGCAGCAAACTGTGTGCGCTGTGTGTCTGTGAGGTTTGGGAAGTATTTAAGTATCAATTCCATATCTTTGCTTATATAATGTGTAACAATTGTGCAAAGATACGATTTTTTTGGGGATAAACGTAATAATCAACAATAAAATAAATAGAAGCCCCACCCTCCAACTATCGCAATTATTGCATACTGCTACCCTCCCTATGTGAGAGGGGCTGTGGGTGGGGCTTCTATGTTGTTATCTTTTACTTCAGCACACCAAGTTCCTTGCCTACCTTGATGAATGCCTCGATAGCCTTGTCGAGCTGTTCCTTAGTGTGGGCAGCCGAGAGCTGAACACGGATGCGTGCCTCGTTCTTAGGCACAACAGGATAGTAGAAGCCTGTAACGTAGATGCCCTCTTCGAGCAAGCGGTTGGCGTAGCGCTGTGAGAGAGGAGCGTCGTACAACATAACGGCGCAGATGGCACTCTGTGTAGGCTTGATGTCGAAGCCGGCAGCGAGCATCTTGTCGCGGAAGTAGTTGACGTTCTCTACGAGGCGGTCGTGTATAGATGTGTCCTCCTTAAGCATCTTGAACACCTCAAGACTTGCGCCGATGATAGACGGAGCCAATGAGTTGGAGAAGAGGTAAGGACGGCTGCTCTGGCGCAGCATGTCGATAATCTCCTTCTTGCCAGTGGTGAATCCGCCGAGAGCGCCGCCAAATGCCTTGCCCAATGTGCCTGTATAGATGTCTACACGGCCGTATGTGCCGCATAGCTCGCTTACGCCGTGGCCTGTAGCTCCAACAACACCAGCCGAGTGACTCTCGTCAACCATAACGAGTGCGTCGTACTTCTCAGCCAGGTCGCAAATCTTGTCCATAGGAGCAACGTTGCCGTCCATAGAGAATACGCCGTCGGTGCAGATGATGCGGAAGCGCTGAGCCTGAGCCTCCTGAAGACACTTCTCGAGTTCCTCCATATTGGCATTGGCATAGCGGTAGCGCTTAGCCTTGCAAAGACGTACGCCGTCGATGATTGAAGCGTGGTTGAGCGCGTCGGAGATGATGGCATCCTCCTCTGTGAGGAACGAGCCGAACAAGCCGCCGTTGGCATCGAAGCAGGCAGCATAGAGGATGGTGTCCTCTGTCTGGAAGTATTCTGAAATGGCAGCTTCAAGCTCCTTATGTATGTCTTGTGTGCCGCAGATAAAGCGTACAGACGACATACCAAAGCCGCGACGGTCCATCATACGCTTTGCGCCCTCGATAAGACGTGGGTTGTTAGAAAGGCCGAGGTAGTTGTTGGCACAGAAGTTGAGTACTTCCTTACCCTTTACTTCAATGGCTGCGCCCTGTGGGCTTTCGATGATGCGCTCTTCTTTGTAGAGGCCGGCTTGCTTTAGATTCTCTAATGCGGTGCAGAGATGTTCTTTTACTTTTCCGTACATGTTGTTTAGATTTAATGGAAATATATAATTTAAGTTCTTAAGCGTTGTATGCGGCACTGCGTAGCGTAGGCTGCTGTATTTTATCTGCAAATTAACTAAATATTTTTCATATACTACATTAATTCGTGTTAAATTTTGGTATAAATCAAATCCTGTGATTTTTGTACGCTTTTCTTATTGCGGATTGAAAAAAAAATTGTTACTTTGCACTCGAATTACGGGGCATTGCCAATGTCTATGCTACGGCTGATGCCTGGGTAAGCATAAAGATCTATGTATAATTAAAAGCCTAAATAACAAACAACTTAAATATTACTTGAAATGAAGAAAATCTTGGTAATCGGTTCTACTGGTCAGATTGGCTCAGAACTGACAAAGGTATTGCGTGAGACTTATGGAAACGATAACGTTGTTGCCGGCTACATCAAGGGAGCCGAGCCTAAGGGTTGGCTTGCAGAGAGCGGTCCGATGGCCGAAGCCGATGTTACCAATCCTCAGATGATTGCCGATATTGTCAAGCAATATCAGATAGATACTATCTACAACCTTGCGGCTTTGTTGTCGGTTGTGGCAGAGTCGAAGCCACGCTTGGCTTGGAAGATTGGAATCGACGGATTGTGGAACATCCTTGAGGTTGCTCGCGAGCATGGTTGCGCTGTGTTTACACCGAGCAGCATCGGTTCGTTTGGCTTGTCTACACCTAAGATGATGACTCCGCAGGACACTATCCAGCGTCCGCGTACTATATATGGTGTGTCTAAGGTTACTACCGAGCTTCTTAGCGACTACTACTTCAACAAGTATGGTGTCGACACCCGTGCCGTGCGCTTCCCTGGCGTAATATCGTATGTTACACCTCCGGGTGGCGGTACAACCGACTATGCTGTGGACATCTACTACAACGCTGTTCGTGGCGACAAGTTTATCTGCCCTATCAAGGAGGGCACCCTTATGGATATGATTTATATGCCTGATGCCTTGAAGGCTGCCGTTGACCTTATGGAGGCCGACCCTGCACGCCTAAAGCATCGCAATGCTTTCAATATAGCTTCGTTGAGCTTTGCTCCTGAGACCGTATTCGCTGCCATCAAGAAGTACAAGCCCGAGTTTGAGATGGAGTACGACGTCGACCCATTGAAGCAGAGCATCGCCGAGAGCTGGCCAGACCGCATGGACGACACTTGCGCTCGCGAGGAGTGGGACTGGTGCCCACACTACGACTTGGATGCTATGACAAAGGATATGTTAGAGAAGCTTGAGATAAAGCTGAAGGGATAAAGAAAAGCCCCACCCCTTTTTGGGGTGGGGCTTATTTTTTTACAACCTTTAAAGGCGCTCCAAAACCGTCTTAATCAAGTCGTCGATATGGCTCTTGTAGCCAGTGTCGGCGTTCTTGGTGCGGCGGTTGGCGATAACCATACATACGGTTGTGGCCTTGTGGCCCATAAGCTTGGCAAGACCGGCCAGAGCCGAGCTCTCCATCTCGAAGTTGTTGATGCGTATGCCTTCGTACTCGAAGCTCTCAATCTTCTCGTTCTGATGAGGGTCGGCAAGAGGTATGCGCAGCTCGCGACCCTGAGGTCCGAAGAAGCCGCCACAAGCCACAGTGAAACCGCGTACCATATCGTCCTTGGCTATGCGCTCAACAAGTTCCTTGTCGGCAGCAACCACATAAGGTGCCGGTTGGCACATGTTGCCCGACCATCCAAGGTGGTTAAGCAGAGCGCGCTCTATCTGGAGGTTGCACACAGCGTTGCGTCCAGCATAGAAGTTGAGCAAGCCGTCGAAGCCAATAGAATACTCAGAGCAGATGAAGGTGCCCGGAGGTGTGTTGAGCTGCAAGCCGCCACAGGTGCCTATGCGTACCACCTCGAGCTGTCGCAACTGCTCCTTCTCCTCACGTGTGTTGAAGTCGATGTTGGCAAGAGCGTCCACCTCGTTCATCACGATATCGATATTGTCGCATCCGATGCCGGTAGAAATAACGGTTATGCGCTTGCCCTTGTATGTACCTGTGACAGTATGAAACTCGCGACTCTCCACATCACACTCTCTTGAGTCGAAGTGAGAGGCTACAAGTTCCACTCTACCGGGGTCGCCTACGAGTATCACCTTGTCGGCAAGGTGTTCGGGTTTAACGTGCAGATGGAATACAGATCCGTCGCCGTTAATGATAAGTTCTGATTCAGCGAAATGTTTCTTTGCCATAATAGATTGTTTGTTCTTTTATTGTTGTAATTATTTGTTCTTCCACAAGATGCCCTTTGCTGCCCTACAAGCAGCCTTTATCTGTTCTTCAACAGGCTGCTCTCCTTGCGGCGCAGGTCTTGCTTAGCTTTCTTTATAGACGCTCTTGTGTCGAGCTCCTGCTTCTCAAGGTTGGCAATGTGTGCTCCTATTGATGCCCTACCCGATTCGTCGGCATTGTGATATTGTGCCCGCAGTGCCTCAGTCTTATTGCGGATAGAGCGCAGGTCGTTGTTCTGTCGCACAATGTCGTAGTAGGCTCGGCGTGTGTCGTTAGACCTAAACTGGTTGATGTTGGTATATGTGTGGCTGTCGTCTACAACGAAGTAGATGATGTCCTTTTCTGCCACAGCCTTTCCGGCGTTGTCTCTAAGCTTGTTGAGATGTGCCATAGCCTGTGTGCGCAGGTTGCTGTTGGTCCATGTATCGCTTATACTCTTAATGGAGGCAAGGTCGATGGTGCGGTTGCGTCCCAGTTCGTCCATACTGTAGTTGGAGCGTTGTTCCGACGGCACAAAGGCATATACACATGCCTTGCCCTCCGGCTGACGTCGTGTAGAGGCAAACCACGCCATGCGGTCGGCGTCTGCAACGACAAAGGCATAATCGTCTGCCACCGAGTTGAAGGGCAAGCCGATGTTCTCGGCAGGCATAAACACCCCCTCTTCGGCATCGTATTTGGTCATGTATATATCGCGTCGTCCCAGTCCTTCGGTCTTGGACACGCCAGAGAAGTATAGCGTCTGTCCGTCTGACGACATATAAGGATAGCTTATGTCTGTAAAGTCGTCGTTCACCTCTTTTACCGGTCGCGGTGTTCCCCAGCCGTCGCCCAGTCGGTCGCACATATAGAGGCGTGTTATGCTGTCGGTTCCAAGCTCGGTATAATAGCATCTGTTGCCAAATCCGTTGACAAACACCTGCTGCTTGCTGCCAGTTTGTTTGCCGAAGAAGGTGTCGTAGTCTACATAGGTGCCGTATGCCTTAGGCAGCGGAATAGCGCTCAGCACCTTGTCGCAGTCGACGATGGTGCTGTCTATAACGAACACGCGCTGCGTGTTGGGCAGCATGTCTTCGTACAGAGCCTTGGCGTGTGGGGTCATAGACGCAAGCTCGCTGTTGGTCTTGACCGTTGCTACAGGTTTCTTGGCAACGGGTTTTCTTCTCTGTGCGTATGATGCGGTAGAGAGCAACGCGAGTGCAATCAGTATGTAATGTCTTGTCTTCATTTCCGATTTTTCTTTAATTGATAGTTCTGCAAAGATAGTCAAAAATGTTTTGATAATCATCTAAAAAGATGTTATTATTTCCTTATGAGCATAAACAGCACATTGCGTGTTAGCGAATTTGCTATCATGCGGCGGAAGTATTTGTACTTTTTGGTGTAGTCGCGGTCGGGCAGCGGATACAGGCCGTAGCCTCTCAGTCGCTCCATAGTCTCTGCCAACAGCTGTCTGTCGTGTGTGCGCTTGATGATGTTGTACAGATAGTCCATCGTAAGCTGTGCCGTGCGGCGGTTCAGTGCGGCACGGTCTTGCTCGGGCACAACAAGGCTTTGCAGGTGCAGCAAGATGCGCTCTGTGTCGGCAAAGAGTTTCTCGGTGTGGTCGGCATCCTGGTTGTTTATTATGGAGTTGTCGCGCTGACGATAGAAGTAAGCCTCCGAATCGGTAGAATAGAAGCGCTCCGAGCGCAGGAACAACTGCGGTGTAAACTCCTCGTCCTCATGAAGCAAGCCCGGCGTAAAGCGCAGGTCGCCAAGAATGTTGCGCTCGAAGATGTACCCACAGGCTGCGGCACGTATGTTGTTGTTGCGCATATACTCGCTGCCGGTTGTAGGGCCGTTGTAGGTGAAGGGTGTCTCCACATCCTTGTCGTCCTGTGTAGCCTTGAAGAACACGAGGTCGGGATTGTGGTATCGGGCTATGTCGAGGCAGTGCTCGTAGGGTGCGCGTATAAGGCGGTCGTCGCCGTCGACAAACTGCACGAATCGTCCGGTAGCCATACGCAGTCCGATGTTGCGGGCAGCCGACAGTCCCTGATTGCGCTGACGTATATATATAATGTCGTCGCAGATATCCGGCAGATTGTTGAGCGGCGTAAACTCCGACCCGTCGTCGATGATTATTATCTCGCGCTCCTGCTTGCTTAGCGACAGCGCCAAGATGCTCTCAAGACATTCGCGAATCATGTCTGGGTCGAGGTTGTATACCGGTATGATGAAGCTCACTAATGGTTGGTTGGTCATAGTAGTTGTATGTTTTATTTTGATATTTTGTTCTTAATCTTGTCCCAAACTAATGTCTTCTTGTATATGATGAAGTACAGCGAGAACACCGTGCTTGCCGCCACTGCCACAAGGCCCAAGCTCCAACGCATCCAGCAGCCAGGTATGAAGGTGGTGGCGTATGCGGCAATGCCCAACGGCAGATACACAGCCGAGTAGAGCAGCACATTTCTCGACATGCTTACGTTGTAGCGCAGTAGCGAGTAGACAAGCACAACGGCGAGGTTGAGCATATTGCACACCGTCAAAGCCAGTCCGGTACCCCACAATCCAAACAGCCTGTAGCCGTAAGCTATAAGTACTGTTATAAGCACATTGAAGCATATCTCCAACACCAAGAATGCCTTGGTGTTGCCCTTGGCAAGGTTGATGTATTCGAGCGGCAGCATCACTGCCTTGAAGTACATCGAGAACACGGCTATCTGTCCCATAGGTATAATGTCGGCGAAACGGCTGCTGTACAGCAGCGGCAAGATTAAGGGCAGAAACACAATGAGCGCCGCAAGCATAGGCGATACCAGCAGCAGCGACATCTCTATCTGCCGGTTGGCCAGAACCTCTATGGCTCTTGCGTCATTGGCAACGGCTGAGAGGCGTGGAAAGTAGTCGGTCTCCATTGCCGAGAACACCATTCCGGCGTAAGTAACCGTCAGCATATATCCGGCATTGTACAGACCCACAACGTCGAGACCTCCCTCTACATTGAGGAGGGAGCGTATGGCAAGCTCCGACCCGCTTCCGAAGACGCATCCAAGCACAAAAGCCACGCCCAGCCTTACCATCTCCATGCCCTCGCCAAGGATGCCATTGGCACCTCGCAGCCTGTAAGGAAAGTGCTTTAGCGAATGGCGCAGCGTGTACACCATCGTAAGGAAAGCCATTGAGAGGAACACGGGGATGATGCCACTCATGCCGAAGAAGTAGTAGGTTGGCACCGTTACCACAAGTGTGGACAGTATGGATATAACCTGCACCTTGGCAAGTGGCTTAAGCATCCTTGCTCCCTTAAGTATGGCTGTCTCGCTGCCGGTTATGGTTGTCATTGCCACAACGGGCGACAGGAGGATGAAGTCGATGGCATCGGCATGCCAACCGAAGACGCTCGAGCCGAACAACGGGCCGAGCACGGCAAGCAGCAACATTCCGGCTAAGGCTGCAAGCAGGGTCCAACCGCGCACCACCTTTACGAAGTGGTTGGTGCGTTCGGTGTCGCCACTGTCGTATAGCTCGGATATGTGGCGCACCGCGCTGAAGGATATGCCAAGGCTTGTGGCTTGGTTGAAGAAGTTGACAATGGTGGTAAAGAGCGACGCCAAGCCCATACCGGCAGGTCCAAGCAATAGCGCGACAAACTTGTTGCGCACCAATGTTATGGCAATGTTCAGTCCTTGAACACCGCCAAACATCCCTGTATATTTCAGTATATGTGTATAGCTTTGTTTACCACTCATTCGTACAGTTGTCTTTGAATGTCTCTACAAGTATTTATTGTTTAACGAACAAAGGTACTTAAAATTTTTGCAAAGACGGCATAACACGCCACAAATGTTGCTTATATTTTGGTGGGATAGGCAATTATGCCTACCTTTGTGTGATTATAACTTGATTAAGTGGATATATTTAAACAGCATATATTATAATGGAAGACAATAGCCTTGTTTCAGTGATAGTGCTTGCGTACAACCAGCAGGACAGCATAGCGCGCACTCTCGACTCTATACTGATGCAGAAGTGCAGGTTGCCGATAGAGATTGTCGTTGGCGACGACGCTTCGACAGACGGCACCCGAGCCGTGTGCGAGGATTATGCCAGGCGCTATCCAGACATCGTGCGGCTTATGCCTGCCGCTCCCAACAAGGGAATGGTAGACAATTACTTCGACTGCATGTTGGCGTGTAGGGGCAAATACATTGCCGACTGCGCTGGCGACGACTACTGGACCGACCCTAAGAAACTTGACAAGGAGGTGGAAATAATGGAAGCCGACCCATCGGTAACGATAGTGCATACCAACTGGCGCACATACAACGAGGACACGCACGAGACCAAGGACAACGCCGTAGAGCAGTTTCCGGCGCCAAAGACAGACGGCAAGCAGATGCTTGAGGCTATTATCACACAAACAACCGCCCCCGTGGTGCATCTCTGCACAGCCCTTTATCGAGCCAAAACCATAAAGCGCTGTTATGCCGCCGACACCAATTTGTTTCGCAACAAGGACCTCGGGTGCGAGGACATACAGACCGTCTTTATGCTTGCCGTCAATGGCAAGGTGGCTTATCTGCCCGACGTAACAATGACCTACAGCATAGGCAAGCCGTCGGTAAGCAATCAGTGCAATCATGCCAAGCAGTTTCGCTTTGTTCGCCAGACGGCTATGCTTTCGTGGCTGCTTGCAAGCAGGGCTGGTATAGATACCTGGCGCACACGCTGGTTCTTCTCGCTGCGTGCGTTCGAGCTGCTGATGCACGCCTTCAGAAGTGGCGACGCCAAGCTTAAGGCCGTGGCTTTGGAGTGTATGTCGACGTGGAACGTAAAGCCCGACAGAAAAATAAAGACAGTGCTGGCTATAATGTCCAACACTGTCTTATGGAATGTTATGCTTGGTGTGCGCGGGGCGTTTGTGGCACTTAAGCGTGTCTTAAACTTGGCTTGAGCCTTGCGCCTGGTGCTTTGACACAACGTTCTCGAATACATCTGCCAACTGCCTGCCTATGACATTGGGCGACACAAGGCTCTTGACACTATCTGATACCGCCTTGCCGTCGAAGCTGGTGTTGTGCATAACCTCGGCAAATCGTTCGGCCATGATGTCTGCCCTGTTGTATGGAGCTATAAGGCAACCGCCTTCAATGTGCACGTTCTTTGGTGTGCGGTCGGTTGTTACAACCTGTATGCCGGTGCTCATTGCCTCCAACAACACCAGCCCCTGTGCCTCGTTGCGTGTGGCAAGGGCAAGGCAGTCGCTCTGATACAATATGTCGAGCACCCCATTGCGGTCTACCTCGCCATACAGTTTTACATGTTTACCTATTCCATACTTATCTACAAGCTTCATCATCTCTTTGCTGTTAGTGCCAGCACCAGCCACAAGCAATTGGGCATCAGTATTGTACTTTTGTATAAATTCGGCAAAGGCCTTATACAAGACATCATATCCTTTGAGTGGAATAAAATTTGCAAGACAGCAAATTGTGAACGTTCTGCCTTCAAGCGGCTTACGTTTTTTATAAACAAAGACATTGGTGTCGATAGTGTTCGACACTACTTGCCAATTAAAGTCGCTGCCAAATAGTGGCTCAAGGTCATGGGCAAGTTCCTTAGATACAAATATCACGCGGCTTGCCTTCTTAAAGGCTTCTCGCAGAAGCGGTACCTGCCACGAGTTGACGCCGTCTTTGCCGAATTGCTTAAGATGTAGTTCGGACGCCAAGTGCTCTGTTACAACGTATGGTATATTGTGCTTTCGGCTTACCAGCATAGCGGCATATCCAGCCCATGCACAGCAATGGGCATGCAGGACGTCGGGCTTGCCATACCTCTTGATATACTCGTCTGCCATCTCGCCCACAATGCCGCACCACCTTTCCACATTATGTTTCAGGCAAAACGGGATGGCACGCATCTCTCGGCGCGTTACCTGTATGCCGTCCATCACGACGTCGTACGAACGTGTGCGGCTATGCAGCCACAAACCAGGCGACAGGCGCACACTGACATTAAGGTTGGCTATTATCCTTACCGTGTGTCCCTGGTTGGCTAAAGCCTTGCTTTGTTCCAAGCAAAACAGCCCTCCGTATGGGGGGAAGAAAGAGGGGATTTCTAATATATGCATGGCTTTATTGTATAATGTGCGTGGCTTTATTGTATAGTCTCGAATATGCGCTCAAAGGCCTGGCGCAATGCCTCGCGATTGTTGATGGTGTTGCGTATCATGCGCAGATACTCCTCGTTGGGCGAGTTTGGCAACCACAGCTTTATGTATCCGCTGTTAGAATACTTGTGCTCCATGTGGTCCAAGAACCGCTCCCAATGCTCTTCCTTGTTCTTCTCCGGATAGTGGTCGAGCCCATACTCTATGGTGCGGCGGAACACGTGGTCTGGCTCAAGGTCGCGGTCGGCTTCTGCCACAATCTTGCCGTATATGCTGCGTGGCGCATGCGACGCCGATGCACGATGGTCTTCAACAGCCTCCTTCATTATCTTTATCTGCTCCTCGCCGAACCAGCGGCGCAGACGTCGGTCGGCTGTCAATATCTTTCCGCTTGTAATATGGTGTACGGCACGCGGACCCTCCAACCCGAGGTCATGGTAGGCGGCTATAACGTAGCACATATTGATATCGGCGCCGGTCGAGAGGGCAAGCTTAAGCGAGTTCTTTATCACGTGGTTGGCGTGCGAAAGGCTGTGCGCCCGGTCGAAGGCGTTGTATCGGGGAAGTATATTTTGCTCGACAAACTCCATGAGGTCGAGGCTTACGTTTCGGGTATCCATAATTGAATGATATTGAGATTTACTTGCAAAATTAGTTTATTATGGCTAATTTTGCAAGAAACAAACGATAAAAAGACAAATATAATGGATGAAACAAATGTAAGGGTTAATTCTCTTAAGGCTTGGATTCTTGCCGCACGTCCAAAGACACTGACGGGTGCTGCCGTGCCGGTGATGATAGGCATTGCCTGCGCCGTGGCTCTCTATGGATGGTGCGGGATAAGGGTTGTGCCGGCTGTGCTGTGCATGCTGTTTGCGTTGATAATGCAGGTGGATGCCAACTTTGTGAACGACTACTTCGACTTTATGAAGGGTACCGACGACGAGCGGCGTCTTGGACCGAAGCGTGCCTGTGCGCAAGGCTGGATAACGGCGTCGGCTATGCGCTGCGGATTGCTTGTCACCACTCTCCTTGCTTGCGTCGTCGGACTGCCGTTGGTGTATTATGGCGGTTGGGAGATGATTATGGTTGGACTGGCGTGCGTTGTGTTCTGCTTCCTGTATACCATCTCGTTCTCGTATATCGGACTGGGCGATTTGCTCGTGCTCGTGTTCTTCGGCATCGTGCCTGTGTGCATGACCTACTGGCTAACGGCTCCTCCAACAGCGCTTACGTCCATTCCGTTTGCCGTGGTGCTGCTGTCGTTGGCTTGCGGACTGATTATTGACACGCTGCTCGTGGTGAACAATTACCGCGACATCGACAACGACCGTCGTGCCGGAAAGCGCACGCTGATTGTGCGCATTGGCGAGCGTGGCGGACTGATAATGTATCTTTTGCTGGGTCTTGCGGGCACAATCATGGCTATCGTGGGTGTCGTGTTACTCCACTGGCACGACGGACAATGGACACAGTCGCTCTTAATTATGTACGCGCCATTCCACACATGGGCTTTCAACGAGATGCGACGCATAAGGAAGGGTGCCGAGCTTAACCGTGTACTCGGAATGACCGCACGCAATATGTTTATCTTCGGCATACTGACATCGGCTGCACTTGTCCTTGCCAACTGGTAGAGCGGCGGACAACAACAATTCGTGTAATGAACGTATAATATTCTATCGTGTAATGGGCGTTAATTTTTCTATCGTGTAATAGACGTTAATGGGGCCGAGAGGAGCGTCGCCGCCTCGGCGACGAATTATGCGTAACTAAGTACCACGACACAACGCAAGCCATCAATTCTGAAGTTTATCGGTGAGTCATTGGTGAGGGCGTGTCAAAACTCCCAATATAAATAAAAAAAACTCGTTGTACGTTCTTGT
>USCM01000021.1 GCA_900553155.1 uncultured Prevotella sp.
CCCCGACACTGGCGAGGAGGAAGAGATACTTATCGAGAACACCGAAAGCCGAAAGCAGCTCGAGAACCGCAACAACGCTATGCGACTGCTTAAATCGCAACTCTACGACCGTGCCATGAAGAAGCGCCTTGAGGCACAGGCAAAGATTGAGGCTGGTAAGAAGAAGATAGAATGGGGTAGCCAGATACGCAGCTACGTGTTTGACGACCGTCGCGTCAAGGACCACCGCACCGGATACCAAACCGCTGATGTGGACGGAGTGATGGACGGCAAGATTGACGGCTTTATCAAGGCTTACCTTATGGAGTTCCCGGTAGTCGATGCTTAAGCATCGACAATTAAGAATTAGGAGTTATGAATTAGGAATTGATGCGTCTGCGACGCATTACGAATTAGACAATGTTGAATTACTCAAAATTTATACAACTATGAGCCAGAACAGTAAGATAAAGCGTGAAAGATACGCTAAGAAACAAGAGAAAGAGGGAAAGAAAGTAGTGGAATACATCGTTTGGGGTCTTATCATCCTCGGCATCGCATTCGCTGTTTGGACCTTCACACAGGCATAAAGCACACTATTTACTCAAGTTTTAGTATGTCTTAGACATACTGTCAATGAACAAGTAAACAAGAATAAAAATGAGTGGATTAGAAATTGAACGTAAGTTCCTTATAAAGAAAGGCGGCTCCTGGAAAGAAGCCGCCTTTTCTTCGAGCCATATCAAGCAGGGCTATATGCCTTGCGAGTCGGCAACGGTTAGAGTGCGTACCCGCGACGACCGCTCGTGGCTTACCATTAAGAGCCACAGCGACCGCACAGGATTGTCGCGCTATGAATTTGAGAAGGAGATAACCAACGACGAGGCACAACACCTCTTCGAGCTTTGCCGTGGTGGTGTTATCGACAAGCGTCGCTGGCTGGTGAAGAGCGAGGACGGAATACACACATTTGAGGTGGACGAGTTCTTCGGCGACAACGAGGGACTTGTGGTGGCCGAGGTTGAGCTTTCATCCGAAGACGAACCGTACACCAAGCCAGACTTTATTGGAGACGAGGTTACGGGCGACCGCCGATACTACAACTCGCAACTGCTGCGCAATCCGTATAAAAACTGGCGTTAATGTTCTATTCGTGTAATGGGCGTTAATGCCTTAGAGCAGAGCCTTGATCTCGGCATCTACATCCTTTATCTGCACATCGCGCTTAACGACATTGCAGTTCTTGTCGAGGAGGAAGAAGGTAGGAATCTGCGCTACATTATATAATTGCAGTACCTTGTCCGTACTGTCGTCCACACGGGTAGACACCCAAGGCAGGGCAGCTGTCTGTGTCTTCCAGAAGTGTTCGTCCTGATCGACCGAAACCTGATAAATCTCGAATCCGGCAGCGTGATACTTGTTGTAGAGTTCGCGCAGCATCATAATGCGCTGCATCGACTTTTCGTTGGCAAAGAGGTGGAAGTCGAGCAGCACTACCTTGCCCTTGAGCGACGACAGGCTGCGTTGCACGCCCTTGTTGTCGGCAAGCGTAAAGTCGATAATGCCCGTTGTGCTAACCTTCGATGCATCGATAGTGGCACCTGCCATACGGCTCTGCGCCAAGCGCACGTCCTTCATACCCTCAATGGCGATGTTGTGAAGGTTGGCGCCACGCTCCTCGTTAGGATAGAATGTGTCCCAGCTTGTAGCTACAGCAGCAAATACCTTTACATCCTCTGCCGACGAGCGCGGATTGAAGATAAGCACCGACTGGCCGCCAGCATACAAGGTCTGAAAGAGAGCAAAGTAAGACGATGCCTTCATTGGCTCTCTGAAGATGTATTGGGTCTTGACGGTGTTCTTATAGTTCTCTATAACATTAGCTACGCTGTCGTTCACAGCATCAGCTCCAAGCTGCGGACTGTTGGCTATGGCATTGACCTGTGCCTGCAACTGCATCTGCATAATAGCCAATTCCTTAATGCGGGTACAATCGTCCGAGCCGCTAACCTCATACTGCGAAGCCATACCTGGATACTGAGCCTTGATATTGACAGTCTCGGTAGAGTCAATAGCGATGTTGATAATCTGTCCGGCAATGCGCAGACGATAGAACTCGGGGGCTGACGGAGCCTTGCCGTCGAACGAGAATGAGCCGTCGGCAGACAGCTTTACAGAGTCGACCTTAACCGGTCCGTTTAGACTCATATTCTCGAAGTAGAGAGTAGAGTCGGCTGCGTTCTCAATAGTTCCGTCTACATGAAACTTGCGCTCGTTGCATGCCGTCGTTCCAATGATTGCCAATGCCGCAACGACAAGGGCAACTTGATGTTTGATTGATTTGATATTCATTTTGTTTTATTGTTTTTCTTATTAGTTTACTTTCAACTTGCAAAGATACTGCTTTTTCCTATCAACTAAGCGTTTTTAATTCCGAAGTTTTATTAAGAGATCGTATCATCATATAAATTTGCCGTTTTCTATTTGCAGTTGCAAAGTTAAGGAGAAAATTATACAAAAAAACAAAAATCTCACGGCATTGTTCGTTAATCCCATTGAAAATAACTAACTTTGCTCGCATATTTAATTTTTTGATGTTATTATAACGATTTAGATGAACGTAATTACAAAGACAGTATCATTGCCTGATGGAAGAACCATCAGCATTGAGACCGGGAAAGTGGCAAAGCAGACCGACGGAAGTGTTGTACTGCGTATGGGCAACACCGTACTTCTCGCCACTGTTTGTGCCGCAAAAGATGCAGTTCCCGGAACAGATTTCATGCCTTTGCAGGTAGACTACAAAGAGCAGTATGCAGCAGCAGGCCGTTTCCCTGGCGGTTTCACAAAGCGTGAAGGCAAGTCGGGCGACAACGAGATCCTCACATCGCGTCTTGTTGACCGTGTGCTCCGCCCGCTCTTCCCGTCTAACTACCACGCAGAGGTATATGTGCAGATCATGCTTCTCAGCGCCGACGGCGTTGATCAGCCTGATGCTCTCGCAGGATTCGCAGCTTCAGCCGCAATGGCTTGTTCAGATATCCCCTTCGAATGTCCTATATCTGAAGTACGTGTAGCACGTATCAACGGTGAGTATGTTATCAACCCAACCTTCGAGCAGATGAAGGATGCCGACATGGACATTATGGTAGGCGCTTCAGCCGAGAACATCATGATGGTTGAGGGTGAGATGAAGGAAGTTTCGGAGCAGGATATGATTGGCGCCCTCAAGGCTGCCATGGCTGCTATCAAGCCTATGTGCGAGCTCCAGACCGAGCTTTCTAAGGAACTTGGCACCGACGTTAAGCGCGAGTATTGCCATGAGGTTAACGACGAAGAGCTGCGCGAGCAGATTCGCAAGGAGACCTACGACAAGTGCTACGCTATCGCAGAGGCTGGCGACCACGACAAGAAGTCGCGTGAGGAAGCTTTCGACAAGATTCTCTCTGACTTCCAGGAGGCTTACGATGCAGCCCACACAGAGCTTACACCTGAGGAGCTCGACGAGAAACACGCAGAGATGGTGCGCTACTACGCCGACGTTATGCGCGACTCTATGCGCCGTTGCATCCTCGACGAGGGCAAGCGTCTCGATGGCCGTAAGACCACCGACATCCGTCCTATCTGGTGCGAGGTTTCTCCGCTGCCAATGCCTCACGGAAGCTCTATCTTCACACGTGGCGAGACACAGAGCCTCACTACATGTACACTTGGTACAAAGATGGACGAGAAGTTGGTTGACGACGTGCTTGAGCGCGGCTACCAGCGTTTCCTCCTTCACTATAACTTCCCACCGTTCTGCACTGGCGAGGCTAAGGCTCAGCGTGGTGTAGGTCGTCGCGAGATTGGTCATGGCCACCTGGCATGGCGCGGTCTGAAGGGTCAGATTCCTGAGGACTTCCCTTACACAGTGCGTCTTGTGAGCCAGATTCTCGAGTCGAACGGTTCTTCGTCTATGGCTACAGTATGTGCCGGTACACTCGCCCTTATGGACGCTGGTGTTCCAATGAAGGCTCCTGTATCAGGTATCGCTATGGGTCTTATCAAGAACCCGGGCGAGGAGAAGTACGCAGTGCTTAGCGATATCCTCGGCGACGAGGACCACCTTGGCGATATGGACTTCAAGACCACTGGTACACCCAAGGGCTTGACCGCAACACAGATGGATATCAAGTGCGACGGTTTGAGCTTCGAGATTCTCGAGAAGGCTCTTATGCAGGCTAAGGCTGGCCGCGAGCACATCCTCAACTGCATGATGGAGACTATCTCTGAGCCACGTGCCGAGATGAAGCCACAGGTTCCACGTATCATCCAGATCGAGATACCTAAGGAGTTCATCGGTGCTGTTATCGGCCCTGGCGGTAAGATTATCCAGCAGATGCAGGAGGATACTGGCGCTACAATCACTATCGACGAGGCAGATGGTGTAGGCAAGGTACAGATATCTGCTCCTAACAAGGACGCTATCGACGCTGCTCTTGGCAAGATCAAGGCTATCGTTGCCATACCTGAGGTAGGCGAGGTTTACGAGGGTACAGTACGTTCTATTATGCCTTACGGCTGCTTCGTTGAGATTATGCCTGGCAAGGACGGATTGCTCCACATCTCTGAGATTGACTGGAAGCGTCTTGAGACAGTTGAAGAGGCTGGCATCAAGGAAGGCGACAAGATCAAAGTTAAGCTCATGGAGATTGACCCGAAGACTGGCAAGTACAAGCTCTCTCACCGTATCCTGCTCCCGAAACCAGAGGGTTACGTAGAGCGCGAGCGTCGTCCACGTGGCGAGCGTGGTGACAGAGGCGAGCGTCGTCCACGTGGCGAAAGAGGCGAGCGTCGTGACGGCCGTCGCGAGAATCGCGAGCATCGTGAGCCTAAGGACTTCAACGACTCACTCGATCACAACAACGATATCTAATTAAAATAGATTAGTACATACATAAAGAATCCCTGCATTGCAGCCTGTCGGTTGCGATGCAGGGATTCTTCGTATAATGTACATTATTGTTTGGGCAATTCGTGAACGAGGTGACGCATTTCGTGGCCGCCCCACATAGCATCGTTCTTGTATACAAAGCCAAGTGAAGTATAAAGTCTCTCGGCATTGGGATTATTCTTGTCCACAAGCAGAGCGGCAGGCAGCCCCAATTCGGCGGCATAGTCTACAAATCGCTGTAGCAGCTTAGAGGCAATGCCACGCTTGCGGTATTCGGAGTAGACGGCAAGCGAGTCGAGATAGAACTCGCCCTCCTGTGTCTCGTCGTCCATATTGCTATAGTCCATACCAAGACAACTGAGTGCCTCCTCCTGGAATCGACGGCGCAGACGACGCAAGTCCTTGCCATCATAGCCCACAATGACACCGGCAACCGGAGCATGGTCGATATCGCCATCGGTAGCCTCATCGTCGAGAGCAACAAAGGCGTTGCGCCAGCTATACTGCGAGTCGTCCATAAGCACAAGCTTCACCATCATCTGATAGAAATCGTCGAGAGTGTGGTCCTTACCGGCAAGAAACTGGCAGCAGTCATCTGTCATGGCTGTCATAATAAGCTGTGCAATGTCGGCTGCATGGGCAGGAGTTGCTTTTGTGATAATCATAATAATGTGATGTTTATTTGTTGTTGTTTGTCAATACTTATCAAGAATCTTCTTTATTTTCTCTGCCCTCGACTGTGCCTTAGCCTTGGCAGAAGGTACAAGAAGCTGGAACAAGCCGAGCAGATTGAATCCCTCTGATGGTTTTGGCAGCCGTGCCGCATCAATCTCCTTCTGCATGGCTTTGTTTACGTCGAAGCTCATGCCCGGTGCCGTAACCACCACATCGTTGAGCACCACCTCCTGCGGAATGAGGAAGATGGTGTCTTGCTGCAGGTCGGTGGCGTTGACACGGCGTTGCATATAATGCTTCTTCGACACGGTTGCGCTGCTGAAAGGCAACTGCGTGTGAAAGCGTCCGGTATAATCGCTAACAATACGCTGCCCGTTGTTGGTGCTTACAACGGCCCCCGCAATAGGCACACGGGTGTCCATGTCGGCTACAACCGGCATCTTCTGTGCTCTTGCCGACATGCAGCAAAGCACCATTGTGTATATGGCGATTATCCTGTTCATATTGCAAAAATAATGAGATTGTTCTACACTACAAAGCGCTTTATTCTTTATTAATATCGTTTCCGATTGTTTCACCTATTGTATAAGGGTCTTTGATACAATCCCCTTGCCCCCCATAAACCACTGAAAAAGAGAAAAAAGCGTGCAAAACTTGTTTATATGGATTTAAATCCTTATCTTTGCAAAAGATATAACTTTATTGGCACGAGAGAATGAGGATTCCGACACTAAGACCAATGTCGGAATTCTTGTTTTTTTTATTGCCTAAGCGAAAAAACAATAACTAACAAAAACAAGTATTTTATTATGGCTTACATGTCACAAGAAGGCTACGACAAGCTCGTTGCCGAACTCAAGCAGCTCGAATCAGTAGAGCGCCCCAAGGCATCGGCAGCCATCGCTGAAGCCCGTGACAAGGGCGACTTAAGCGAGAATGCCGAATATGATGCTGCCAAGGAAGCACAGGCTCATCTCGAAGAGAAGATTAACCGTATCAAGCTTGCTATAGCCGAGGCAAAGATTGTCGACACATCCCGTCTGAGCACCGACAGCGTACAGATTCTGTCTAAGGTGGAGATGACCAACCTCACCAACAAGGCTAAGATGACATACACTATCGTGAGCGAGAGCGAGGCCAACCTGCGCGAAGGCAAAATCTCTATCACCACTCCTATTGCACAGGGCTTGCTCAACCACAAGGTGGGCGACGAGGTGGAGATTAAGATTCCGCGTGGCACCATCCACCTGCGCATCGATAAGATCACTATTGAATAATAATTAAAAGAAGGAGGAACCAATCATGGACATTTTCTCTAAAATTGCTGCGGGCGAAATTCCCAGCTACAAGTGTGCCGAGAGCGACAAGTTCTATGCTTTTCTCGACATCAATCCGTTGGTAAAGGGTCACACCTTGGTTATACCACGTCGTGAGGTAGACTACATTTTCGATATGGAGGACGACGAGCTCGCCGAGTATCACGTCTTCGCCAAGAAGGTGGCGATAGCCATCAAGCGCGCTTTCCCGTGCATCAAGGTGGGCGAGGCTGTGCTCGGACTTGAGGTGCCGCATGCCCACATTCACCTCGTGCCAATGCAGTCGGAGAAGGACATGATTTTCTCTAACCCTAAGCTCAAGCTCTCCGAGGAGGAGTTTAAGGAGATAGCCGACAAGATATACAACGAGTTTAAGCAGTTGTAATCTTAGGGTTTGACACCAAGAAGGGTGTATCAAAACGCAAGCAACGCATTTTGATACACCCTTCTTTTTTATACCTATTTCCTCAAGGCTTTATACCTATTTCCTCAAGGCTTTATGTCTATTTCGCAAGACAGGCTTTTGTCACCCCTTCATCGAGTCGACCTTCTCCTTGATATATGCCTTAAACTGCTCGTCGCCGAGCACCTTTATGTCGTCATACAGCCCCATCACAAAGCGTCCGATGCCCAAGAACGATGCCACCTCGATATCCAATATCCAGTGTACGCCGTCCGAGGCAAGCGTTATCGAAGGTTCGGACAGCGGATATTCCTCCACCATAAGGTTGCGCGACAGCTGCCCCAACAGCAGCCGCACCCTATAGCGCTCCTCACCAGAGAACATAAAGATGTCGGTATACAATGCCTTGTGCTGCGCCTTGTTGAACCACGGCATATCCAACAGCTCTACTGTGTCCATCCTGGACAGCTTGAAGGTCTTGTTCTGATGGCTGCATATCTCGTGGCAGCGCACGTCGCGGCCATTGTTAAGAAACATATAAGGCTCTACATAGCGGTCGGTAACGGTGTGGCTGTGCGGCGACGAGTAGTTGCATATCTTCACCACTTGCTCCGTCTTCATAGCGTTGCGCAGTACAGCCTTGTTAGAGTTCACCCTTTCGGCATACGCCTGACTCGACATTATATCGTCCAGTCCGAAGTGGCGAGCCAGCTTTACACGCAGCCTTGACGCCATAGCATCCTTAGGGTCGGCCTCGCCGAGAGTGTGACACAAATACTCTGCCTCAGTATCGGATAGAGGTATGTTCTCCTTCAGCCTCTTAAAGAAGGGCGACCGAGGGTCGAGAGAGTATCTGTTGCCATTGCGTTCCACACGAAATCCGTAGTCGGCAAGCAATTTAAGATAGTTGTATACGCTTCGCCGAGTAACCCCCAACATGTCGGCATACTGTTGTGTAGTGTGCTGAGCAGTGCCGGTAAGGTATACTATAAGGTCGAGGATACGTTTGCATTGTGCTGTTTCCATTAGGTTTAAAGTTAGCGTTAGTTTGTCAGTCGAATTGCAGTTCAAGTTGTCCGTCGCCCATGAGGTTGTAGCTCATGCGATGGTATGGTGTCGTTCCGTGCAGGCGTATGCCCTCGCGGTGCGCCTTTGTGGGATATCCCTTGTTCTTCTGCCAGTCGTAGTAGGGATATTCCTCTGCCAGGCGGTCCATATATTCGTCGCGGAAGGTCTTGGCAAGTATGCTCGCCGCGGCTATGGCTTGATACTTTCCGTCGCCCTTCACTATCGTGGTGTATGGCAGGTCGCGGTATGGCGTAAAGCGGTTGCCGTCTACTATTACAGCCTCGGGGCGCACCTTAAGCTGGTCGAGAGCCCGGTGCATTGCGAGGAAACTTGCCTTCAGTATATTTATTTTGTCGATCTCCTCCGGAGTTACCACGCCCACAGCCCACGCCACGGCATCGCGCACAATAATGTCGCGCAGCTCGCGGCGCCGTTTCTCCGACAGCTTCTTCGAGTCGTTAAGCAGTGGGTTGTCGTAGTTGCGGGGCAATATTACGGCAGCCGCATACACGCTGCCTGCCAAGCATCCGCGTCCTGCCTCGTCGCAGCCAGCCTCAACAAGGTCGGCATAATAGTGCGGCAACAAGTGGTTTGTCTCTTTATCTTTGCTCATTGGTTTAGATAATGCTGTATGTAGTTCTTTTTGTTAGAACATCTGGCTAACGCGCTTCACACCGGCAACGAGGGTGTCTATCTCGTCCTTGGTGTTGTACAGGCCGAACGAGGCACGCACCACGCCTTGTACACCGAAGCGGTCCATAACCGGCTGGGCACAATGGTGACCGGTGCGGACGGCTATGCCGAGGCGGTCGAGCAGTGTGCCCATATCGAGATGATGGATGTCGCCAACGAGGAACGACACCACGGCATCCTTGCCCTCGGTGGTTCCAAACAGACGCATATTCTCTATCTCTGCCATACGAGCCATGCAGTATTCGGTAAGCTCGTGCTCGTGACGTGCGATGTTGTCCATACCGAGATTAGACACGTAATCGAGAGCTATAGCCAGTCCGTGGGTGGCAACATAGTCGGGGGTGCCTGCCTCAAACTTGAAGGGCAGCTTCTCGAATGTTGTCTTCTCGAAGCTTACGCTCTCTATCATCTCGCCTCCGCCCTGGTATGGCGGCATGCGGTCGAGCCACTCTTCCTTGCCGTACAGCACACCGATGCCTGTAGGGCCGTATATCTTATGACCCGAGAAGGCAAAGAAGTCGCAGTCCATAGCCTGCACGTCAACGGCAAAGTGGGGTGTCGACTGCGCTCCGTCCACAAGCACCGGCACGTCGTGCTCGTGTGCAATGCGGATAATGTCGTTTACTGGGTTCACCGTGCCTAATGTGTTGCTTACATGGGCAATGCTTACAATCTTGGTGCGGTCGGTAAAGAGCTGCCTGTAAGCATCCATGTCGAGCTTGCCGCTGTCGTCCATCGGTATAACCTTGATGGCGATGCCGCGCTTTGCAGCCTGCAGCTGCCAAGGCACGATGTTGCTGTGGTGCTCCATTACAGAGACAATCACCTCGTCGCCCTCGGCCATGAAGCCCTCGCAGAACGACGACGCTACAAGATTGATGCTCTCTGTTGTGCCACGTGTGAAGATTATCTCCTCTACCTTTGGGGCATTGATAAACTGGCGCACTTTCTCGCGAGCCGCCTCGTGCAGGTCGGTGGCACGTTGTGATAGATAGTGAACACCACGGTGAACGTTGGCGTTGGCGTTGAGATATTCGTCGCGCATTGCGTCGAGCACACAGAGGGGTTTCTGCGTGGTGGCGGCGTTGTCGAGATAGACAAGCGGACGGTCGTATACGGTGCGAGACAGTATTGGGAAGTCCTCGCGAACTTTATTGATATCGTACATGTGGTTAAGTGAAAAGTGAAGAGTGAAGAGTGAAGAGTGAAGAGTGAAGAGTGAAAAATCAAATACTTTTACTTGCACATTTTGCATCCCTCGCACTTGCTCAGCTCGCCACGGAATCGCTTCTCCACGAGATAGTGCAGGCGGTCGCGCAGCGGTTCGAGCTGTATCTTGTCGATTACCTCGTTGATGAAGGCAAACTCGAGCAGCAGCTTGGCTTCCTTCTCGCTTATGCCGCGCTGGCGCATATAGAAGAGGGCGGCATCGTTGAGCTGACCTACGGTTGAGCCGTGCGAGCACTTTACGTCGTCGGCATAAATCTCGAGCATAGGCTGAGTGTACATACGGGCTGTCTTGGTGGCGCAAAGGTTCTGGTTTACCTCCTCGCTCACGGTCTTCTGCGCTCCGTGTCGAACAAGCACGCGTCCGGCAAACGCACCGGTCGACTTGTCGTCCAGCACATACTTGTACAGCTCGTGACTTGTGCAGTGGCTCACCTGGTGGTCGATAAGGGTGTTGTTGTCCACGTGCTGTGTCTTGTCGGCTATAACGCAGCCGTTGCACCAGCACTCGGCACCCTCGCCCTTGAGTTGCACGTCGAGACGGTTGCGTGTAACGCCGTTGTGCAGGGTTATGACGTTGTGGTTGAAACGCGAGTCGCGCTGCTGTTCCACATACACGTTAGACACACGTGTGTTCTTGATGTGTGTCTCCTCCATGCAATAGAGGTCGAGCGACGCGTTCTGTCCAACGTAAGCCTCTATCACCTGTGTGGTGAGGAAGCGGCGGTCGTCGGCGGCATGGTCGCAGAAGAGGAACTTGGCGCTTGCGCCTTCCTCCATAACTATCAGCGCACGGCGGTTTACCATAAGGTCGACGTCAGAGCGCAGGATGTTTATCACCTGCACCGTCTTGTCCACAACGACGTTCTTCTTGACGTGCACCAGCAGTCCGTCCTGTGCCAGCATAGTGTTGAGGGCGGTTATGCCGTCGTCGCTTGTCTTGGCAAGCTTGGCGTAATGCTGTGCCACAAACTCGGGATGGTCCTTGGCATATTGTGCCAGCGACGTAACCTCAACACCCTCGGGCAGATTTTCCTTGGGCTGAAGCGCCGAGCGAAACTGGTCGTTCACGATAAAGTAGAGCGCTGTGCTAAGATTAGGCACGTCGCAACGGAATGCCTTGTATGGGTCGACCGGTATCTCGATGCGGTTGATGTTCAAGCCATAGTTGGGCTCAAACAGCGGGTCGACGCTTGTATATTTGTATCGCTCCACCTTGCGCGACGGGAAGCCCATCTGCTCGAAGTCGGCAAAGGCAGCGTCGCGCACAGCGTTAAGCGCGTCGGCACTGTGGGCGCTTATCTGGTCGCGACATTCGCGGTAGAGGTCGATATATTGTTTCTCGCTATTCATATACTATTCTTCTACTTCAGCCTTAATCCAGTCGTATCCTCTCTGCTCAATCTCCTTGGCAAGCTCGGGTCCGGCAGTTTTCACTATTCTTCCCTTGTAGAGCACGTGCACCACGTCTGGCTTAATCATGTCGAGCAGACGCTCGTAGTGGGTAATGACGATGGCAGATGTCTCTGGGGTGTGCATCTTGTTTACGCCATCGGCAACAATGCGCATGGCGTCTACGTCAAGACCCGAGTCGGTCTCGTCCAGTATGGCGAGCTTAGGCTCAAGCATAGCCATCTGGAATATCTCGTTGCGCTTCTTCTCTCCACCCGAGAAGCCCTCGTTTACAGAACGTCGTGTGAACTTTGAGTCGAGTTCCACAATCTTGCGCTTCTCGTTCATCAGCTTCAAGAACTCGCCTGCCTTCAGTTCCGGCTCGCCGTGATACTTGCGCTTCTCGTTGACGGCAGCCTTGAGAAAGTTGGTCATCGACACGCCCGGTATCTCCACCGGATACTGGAACGAGAGGAACAATCCCTCGTGTGCGCGATCTTCCGGCTTCATCTCAATAAGGTTCTTGCCGTTGAATATAGCCTCGCCCTCGGTTACCTCGTACAGAGGGTTGCCGGTGAGCACGGCACTAAGGGTTGACTTGCCCGAACCGTTAGGTCCCATGATGGCGTGTATCTCGCCGTCTTTTATCGTGAGGTTGATGCCTCGTAGTATTTCCTTGCCAGCGATAGTGGCGTGGAGGTTCTTTACTTCTAACATATCTTGATGTTTAAATAGTTTTAGTATGAATCGAGCACTCGTTTCAAGCCCGATTTATGTCGTTCTTTCTTTGTTTCCTTCTGCGCCCCGTCATTGGGGTCGTATATGCCGAGTGCCATATATATCAGGTCGAAGAGGCTGTTGCCGTCGTTCGAGGTGAACCTGAACGGGAACGTTGCCTTCAATCCTATCTGAATGTTGTGGCGGTGCATATTGGAGCGCATGCGGTATGCAGCAGGCTGTCCGCCGTATGTCGTGGAGACGTTTGTCTTGCCGTCGATGGCGAGTGGGAATCCGTACTGAAACTCCAAAGCGAGCGACGAGAAGATGTAGCAGTCGAAGCCTATGGCAGGAGCCACGCTGAGCCGTGGATAGCTTATGCTGTAGCTGCGCTCATGGCTGTAGCCGCTTCCCGTAACGCTTATGCTGTGCCGCTCGTTCTGCGAGCCTACATTGGTGTAGGTCATGAGGGCAGCATAAGGCTGTATGGCGCAACCCTCAGACAACGGATAATAGCGTGCGCCAAGCGCAATGTTGCGCATTGTGGCAGGCACGTCGCTGCTGTACCATCCGAGGGTCTCGGCATTGTAGCCGCCAACAAACGAGAAGTGGGCATTGTTGAGATAATACTCCAACATCACGTTGCCCATTGGCGATTCGAAGGCACCTGTCTTCTCCGTAACCGATTGCGGTTGCTCGTGGCTTGCCGTCGTAGGACACGAGATGTTCATGCCGGCTATTATTGCCCAGCGGCGCGACGTGTCGTCATCGTCGTTGGCTGCGCCCAATGTCGCTATAGGTGCTGCCAAGAGAGCTGTTGCCACGAACAATCTGCCTAACCTGTACTGCATATAGTTAATCCTCATATTCTTAAATGTCCAATTCTTTACTCGGAATTCTCAATTCAAAAATGTCCAATTCAACATTGCGGCTCCGCCGCAACAATTCAAAACTCAACATTCAAAATTCAAAACTCCCATTATCCCACAGTTCCCTCCAGCGATACGCTCAGCAGCTTCTGTGCCTCAACAGCAAACTCCATAGGCAGCTTGTTGAGCACATCCTTGGCATATCCGTTGACGATAAGGCCTACAGCCTGCTCGGTAGGGATGCCGCGCTGGTTGCAGTAGAACAGCTGATCTTCCGAAATCTTGGATGTTGTAGCCTCGTGCTCAACAACAGCCGTGTCGTTGTGGATATCCATGTAGGGGAAAGTGTGTGCTCCGCAGTCGGAACCAAGCAACAGCGAGTCGCACGACGAATAGTTGCGTGCGTTGTCGGCATTGCTTGTGGCACGCACCAGTCCGCGGTACGAGTTCTGGCTGTGTCCGGCAGAGATGCCCTTCGATATGATAGTCGACTTGGTGTTCTTGCCCATGTGTATCATCTTCGTGCCGGTGTCTGCCTCCTGGTAGTTGTTTGTCACGGCAACCGAGTAGAACTCTGCCTGCGAGCCGTCGCCACGCAGCAGGCACGACGGATACTTCCATGTAATGGCAGAGCCTGTCTCCACCTGTGTCCACGACAGCTTCGAGTTGACGCCACGCAGGTCGCCGCGTTTGGTTACAAGGTTCAGCACACCGCCCTTGCCATGCTCGTCGCCAGGGTACCAATTCTGTACGGTAGAGTATTTCACCTCGGCATTGTCCTTCACCACAATCTCCACGATAGCGGCATGCAGCTGGTTTTCGTCACGCATCGGGGCTGTGCAGCCCTCAAGGTAGCTAACGTACGAGTCGTCGTCGGCAATGATGAGCGTACGCTCAAACTGGCCCGTGTTGCGTGCGTTGATGCGGAAGTAGGAGCTAAGCTCCATCGGGCAGCGCACGCCCTTGGGTATGTA
>USCM01000022.1 GCA_900553155.1 uncultured Prevotella sp.
GTGGTTTGCACGTGCAGCGCCTTCTTCTCCTTTCCGAAAGTTATCGGGCTGTAACCGAGTGCAACTGGTAGTTCCATGCCACTGGCTTGTCGGCCTCAAGTTCGTCGTAAACGAATATCAGTCCAGAGTCGCCAAGGTCGACAATGTGTCGGCGATAGGTCTTGACGTGGTTCTTATCCCAACCTGTCTTTGGTGTAAACTCGATGTGTGTGAGCTTTGCACGTGTCTGCCATAGGGTTGATATCACCTCGCCGTAAGCATTGCTGGCGTCGCCAAGCACGTAGCCAATGTTCTTGCCTACATAATAGCGAGGTATCCAGCCGTAACCCTCGGTACCGATGCGCTGTCCCATTCCGTCGACAAGCATGGTGTTGTGGGCACGTGTGCCGCGATGACAGTAAACCGAGTGGGCATCTACAAACGATGTGTGATGACCCGAACTGTAGAACAGCGACTTGCCGCCATAGAACGTGTTGAATGCGTTTTGATTGGCAAGAGCGTGCGATGTAGAACCATACGGACTCGAGCGGAAGGTCCACTCGGCATTGAGCTTATAGTTGTCCCAATTACTCTGGAAAGCTGCCAGACCCGTCTGTGGGAACACATATCCATCAGGGAGCGATGCAAGACCCTTGCCCTTAGGCAGCGGCTTCTCGCACTGGAGGCGGAACCAAGAAAGGTCGCCCGACTTTGCGAGGAACGATTCGCGCAAATATCCACGCTTCTCGGCAAGTGTGCGGCGCACAAAGTCGGCTGCATAGGTGTCGTCAGTAAGACGAGCCAAGGCATCGAGATAGCCTATACGCTGCGAGCGTGGCTCCATAACCTTCTGGTGAGTGCTGCCGTTGCCGCCCGACTTAGAGAATGGGGGTTGCTCGTACATGGTGTACATAATGTTGCCACGATACCAAGGATCGCTGAAGAAGTCGAATCCGGTGAGTCGTGAGTAGAGCCAAGGCACCTCTATCAGCGTGCGGGTGTTGACAGAGAAGTAGCTGTCGCCGTTGTGCCAAGCACCATCCTCGTTAAGACCCGGCATACGAGCCACCCATACATTATAGCAGAACTCAGCCCAAGTGTTGGCTTCGGGCAGGTCGTTGTAGGTGGCGAGAGCAGCCATTGTGAGGATGCGCAACGTCATCTGCCATACGTGGTTGTCGGCTATATGGTTCTCAAGATGGTTGTTGTAGCGTGCGTACATCGACGACGAACCTACCTTTATGGCATTGAGCAAAGCCTTGCGCTCGTCGTCGGTAAGCAGGTCGTAGAAGCTGTCGTAAGCCATAGAAGCGAGCGACACGACGGTCGACTCGTTGAAGTCGCCTGCCACACTCGAGCTTTTGTTCCAGTCGCTCATCGAGATAATGCGCTTGGTGGCTTCCTTTGCGTATGCCTCGTTCTTTGTTAGGAGATAGGCATAAACCAGCACCATGCCGTTGCTCTCCTCGGCATCAATGATGCGGCGGCTCTCGCGTGTGATGTATGCCTTGCGCTTCATCTCGTTCTTAAGACTTGAGAGCTTTTCGAGATTGATGTCGTTGAGACCCTTCATCGGAACCTTCATCACCTTCTCTGCCTTGTTGATGTACCACTGATACTCTTTCTTGGTCTTGGCTTGGTCTATAAATTTGTCCCAAGACGACTTCTGTACCCAAATGCGTGGATGCACGTCTGTAAGACCCTCGACCACCTTAGAGAACGGCGGTGGGCAGAACTTGGTGGGGCTATTGCCTACTGTGAAGCTCAATCGCTCCGACCATGTTTCCTTGCCGCTTACCACAAAGGCGTACTGCCAGTACCACTTGCCTTCCTTTAGGTCGGCATCGGGGTTGAACATGGGCCACATCAGCTGGCGTTCTACGGTTCCGGTCTTAAACTCGGGGTCCTGCGAATAGCGCAATTTATAAGATATAAGCGACTTCTTGAACTTTGGCTTAAGGTCCATTCCGTCGAGAGCCTCGGTTGTATTGCTAAGTTCTGGGGGCAGAGGCCATTGGAACGACACCTTGCGTGCTGTAACAACCTCGCCGTTGAGCGGACTTGGTGTCTGTCGCATCTCATGCATCATGGTAGAGTCGTTGAGGATGATGCGTCCGCCCTTGGTTGTGTAGTTGAACCCATAATCGCCAGCCTTTGCTGGCTGTGATGCCAGCATAAGGAGAGCGAGGGGTGTCACTGCATATAGATTTAGTAGTTGTTTCATGCTAATATTATTGTTGTTGTATAGTGAGTTCTACCTCTTAATTGCGTGGAATGTACTTGGCTCTTAGACGAGTGAGCTTCGACGGATTCTGATCCATCCACTCGCTCAGCATACGGCGATGCTCAACAAGGACATCGTGATAGCGGCGCTCAACTGCAAGGTTGCGCATCTCGCCACGGTCGTTGTTCATATCGAAGAGTTGCTCGCGGTTTCTGCCCGAATCGTAAAGAACATACTTGAAGTCCTTGGTACGAACCATCCAGCCTATTGTGCCGGCTGTCTGGGCAAAGACTGTCTCGGTAACTACATAGTCGCGAAGCGGAGTGTCTTCCTTACCCGACTCCAAAACCTTGCGGATGCTCTTGCCGGTGCAATGCTTTGGTATCTCAACTCCGGCAAAATCGCAAACAGTAGGCATAAGGTCGAGACCGTTGCTTATGAGCTGTGGCATAACCTTTCCTGCATTCTTGCCCTTTGGCATGCAAACGATGAAAGGAATATTGGCTACACTCTCATACAACACTGTCTTCTGGTTCCACTGGTGCTGGGCAGCGCCGTCGCCGTGGTCGGAAGAGAAGATGACGATAGTGTTCTTCCAAAGATCCTGACGATCCATCTCTTCAAGTATCTGACCTATCTGTGCATCCACTGTCTCCGTAAGGCGATAGTAGCCATAAAGGTATCGGCGCCAGTCGTCGGGAGTATAGTCGTAAGAAGGATAAAGACGCTGGTTGCGCTTCTTCTCAAACTGAAGTGTCGAGGCATCGTATGGACTTACGGCAAAGTTGGCAGGCAACTGAGGGCAGTCTGCAAGATCCGGATTGAGGTCTACATCACCATACGGCACATTCTGACGGCGCGCATACTCGCATATACCATGCGGGTTGTTGAAAGAAGCGACAAGGAAGAACGGCTTTTTGCTGTCGCGGTTGCGCAGATATTTGATAACGCTCTCAGAGAGTCCGTTGTCCATAAACTTGTGTATGTTCTTGAAACCAAAGGCGTGTTCGCTTGGCAACGAGTTGGTATTGACATGCCACTTGCCTGCAAGAGCACAGTCGTAACCCGAGTTCTCTATAAGAGTGCCAAGTGTGCGAACGGCTATCGAGTCGGGCAGCGGGGTCTCATTCTCCTGCATACCTATGACCGAAGGCATATATCCCGTCCACATAGCAGCACGTGAGGGTCCGCTCAGCGGCAGGGTGCAATAGGCATTGGTGAAACGCATACCACGTTCGGCAAGACGATCCATATTAGGTGTCTTAACGTCGGTATTGCCTGCACAGCTCATATCAGTAGCCGCTTGTTGGTCACTCATTATATATATAATGTTGGGACGCTGCTGTGCCATTGCCGCGAGAGGCAACAAAGAGCAACAGCCAAATGCAAAAAACCTGTTTGTCATACAGTGTAGCAATTAGTATTTAAGTTTCGGTTTGAATAATTGGCACTATCAAAAAGTTCCAGTGCAAAAGTACTACTTTTATTTAATACCCCAATATCAAATCTATTCAAACCACTTTTAAGTGCGTACAAACATAGCATTTGAACACAATCAATATTTAATAAAACGTTTTTAAGGTGCTACATTGTTTATTTGATGTAATTTTGCAAACGTAAAAACAGCTACTCCGACAACCAGGTCGAATGACATTGCTTTAATATAAAGGTGCGACAAGGTTGAGGGCTAATCTGCTAAACAAACCAAAAATCATAAAAAGCAACTTAAACAATTAAGTAATGAAAAGAACATTTCTGATCATCAATCTGATTCTTTGCATGTTGGTGTCGCTTAATGCCAGTGCCAAGAAACAGACAGAGAAAGTGAACGCACAAGCGTTTGAATTGCTCGACTTGGACCGTCCTGGTCTTGAGACGGTTAAGACAATGTACAACAAGGGCAAGATGGACAAGGCTGCAGCTGCCCTGCTCGACTACTACAGACAGCGTACCGTCATTGTCGACCCAGACATCAACCTCAACAACATCAAAGTTAGCAAGCGCGAACGCCAGTGGGCAGACGACGCTCTTGAGCACACATTCTATGTACACGATGGCTACCAGCCTGCCTACAACTATGGCAAGGACATCAACTGGAAGTTCTGGCCGGTTAAGGACAACGAGCTTCGTTGGCAGTTGCACCGCCATAAGTGGTTTACACCTATGGGTAAGGTATACCGCGAGACAAAGGACGAGAAGTATGCCATTGAGTGGAAGGAAGAGTATCTCGACTGGATTAAGAAGAATCCACTGGTAGAGGTAACACACGACCAGTTTGAGATGAAGGACAAGGAGAGCCTTAAGGCAGATATCGAGAACGCTCGCTTTGCTTGGCGTCCTCTCGAAATTAGCCATCGAATACAGGACCAGATACATCAGTTCACCCTATTCGTACAGTCACCCAACTTCACTCCGGCTTTCCTTACCGAGTTTCTCGTAAACTATTATAAGCACGGCAACTTCATCATGCACCACTACTCAAAGCAGGGCAACCACTTGCTGTTTGAGGCTCAGCGCATGTTCTTTGCCGGTACATTCTTCCCTGAGTTCAAGCAGGCTACTGAGTGGAAGCAGAGCGGTATCGACATCCTTAACCGCGAGATAAAGAAGCAGGTGTTCGAGGATGGTGTTCAGTACGAGCTTGACCCCCACTACCACCTTGCTTGCATCAACATCTTTATGCGCGCACTGATTGTGGCTAATGCCAACAACAATATGAATGCCATTCCACAGTCGTACAAGGACACTATGGAGAAGATGATTGTGTTCTACTACAACATCTGCTTCCCCGACTATACCAACCCATGCTTTAGCGATGCCAAGCAGGGCGACGCCAAGTCGGAGCAGCGCAACTACCGCGAGTGGTCTAAGGTGTTCCCAAAGAACGAGGCTATCAAGTGGTTTGCCACAAACGGCAAGAAGGGCACACGTCCTCAGAACCTCTCTAAGGCTTTCCTCAACGGCGGCTTCTTCACCTTCCGCAATGGTTGGGATCTCAACTCTACCGTAATGGTTGTTAAGGCAGGTCCTAAGGGCGAGTGGCATGCTCAGCCCGACAACGGCACCTTCGACCTCTGGATGAACGGCAAGAACCTCTTCCCGGACAGCGGATCTTACATCTACGCTGGTGGCAAGGAGGTACAGAAGCAGCGCGACTGGTTCCGCTCTACACCTCAGCACAACACCCTTACTCTCGACGACAAGAACCTTGAGTCGACAGAGTCGACCACATTGTTGTGGCAGCCAGAGGGCGACGTGCAGACTCTCGTTACCGAGAACCAGAGCTACAAGCAGCTCAAGCACCGCCGCACAGTGTTCTTCGTCGACCAGAAGTACTTCGTATTTGTAGACGAGGCATCAGGCGACGCTACTGGCAAGCTCAACCTCCACTACCTCCTTACCGACGGCGAAACCAACATGGATGCTGCCAATGGCATCATTCGCACCAACTATAAGCCAGGTAGCAACGTTATGATTCAGTGCTTCGGCTCGCAGAAGCTCAACCTCACACAGGAGGAAGGCTTCTACTCACTGGCTTACCGCAAGAAGACAGCTCGTCCTAACTTTGTATTCTCTACAGAGAAGAAGGACGCTCAGACCGTACGCTTCGTTACCGTAATATTCCCCGACAAGGAGGTTGGTTCGGTTAAGGCTTCTGCCAAGATTGTCAACGCTACCGACAAGGCTATGAAGGTAGAGGTAGAGATAAACGGTGCTAAGAAACAACTTGAGTGGAATCTCTAAAACAATAAAAGGCGGAGGCACACGCTTCCGCACACTTAAAATCCCAAAAACATAACTACAAAACAACGTAACATGAACTTTAAGAACAGCCTCATCGCTACAGCTCTTATGGCTATCGCCTGCATTAGCTGCAAAAACGACAAGACAGAAAACTGGATGGACCACTCGGTAGACGTGGCATCACAGCAGTTGCTCGCAACAGCAGAGAAGATGGACGGCACTGGTGTGCTTCCTCGCTCTATCTGGACAGTTTATCCACTCGACTTCGTTGAGCGTCAGACCGAGAGAGACCGCAAGACTTTTGCCGACTCATTGGTTCTGCCTGCCGACTCGCTCGTAAACAAGATGCACACCATCAACATCTACGACTGGACCAGCGGCTTCTTCCCTGGCTCTCTGTGGTATGCTTATGAGCTTACTGGCAACGAGGATCTGCGCAAATATGCAACAAGCTACACCAATATGCTTGCGCCGCTGCGCGACTTCAAGCGCACTCACGACATCGGCTTTATGGTGAACTGCTCGTTTGGCAACGCTCTGCGTCTTGCTCCCAACGACACTATCCAGCCTATCATTGTAAGCACTGCCGACAACCTCTGCTCACGCTTCGACGAGCGCATCGGTTGCATCCGCTCTTGGGACTTTGGACGTTGGAACTTCCCTGTTATCATCGACAACATGATGAACCTCGACCTCCTCTTCAACGCTTGGCATCTTACTGGCAACAAGAAGTACTACGACATTGCTATCAAGCATGCCGAGACTACAATGAAGCACCACTTCCGCAAGGACTTCACAACATTCCACGTTGTTAGCTACAACAACGACGGCACAGTGGAGGAGCAGTGCACACACCAGGGCAAGAACGACGCTTCGGCTTGGGCACGTGGCCAGGCTTGGGCTGTATATGGATACACACGCTGCTACCGCGAGTCAAAGGACAAGAAGTTCCTCGACCAGGCTATCAACGTTGCCAATATGATTATGAGCCGTGTTAAGACCGAGGATTGCATACCTTACTGGGACTATGACGCTCCTATCACAAAGGAAACTCCTCGCGACGCCTCTGCTGCTGCCGTAACAGCTTCGGCTTTCCTTGAGCTTTGCTCATACGCTCCTGACGGCAAGAAGTACAGCGACTATGCCGAGAAGATTCTCCGTTCGCTCTCAAGCGACAGCTATCTTGCCAAGCCGGGCGAAAACATGGGCTTCGTGTTGATGCACTCTACTGGCTCTCTGCCTAACGACTCAGAAATCGACACTCCGCTCAACTACGCCGACTACTACTATCTTGAGGCTCTTGTTCGCTACAAGGAGCTGAAGAAATAAGAAACAGGCTACCCGCAGCGATGCAGGTAGCCTGTTTTTTTTAAAATAATAAAATGCACTTTATTACTTTATCTTGTACATTCTGAACGACTTAGCCGGAAGGTTGTCGCTCAAAACAGTAGCGTTCTTCTTGCTCTCACAAGTGGCTGTTGTCTCAACTGGGCGAATCTTGTTAGGATTGTCGAGAGTGTTCTCGGCGTCCATATTGTCGCACTGCAGAGTTGTCAACGAAGCCGAACGAGAGCCTTTCAGTCCGTTAAGGTTGAGCGTTACGTCCTGTGGCTTGTCCGAAGTATTAGCCACCTTAACAATAACCTCGCCCTTCTGCTTGTCTACAACCGCACTGGCAAACAGTCCGTCCTGACCTTCCTGACCAGCAACCGCCTTGCCATTCATTGTAAGAGGCAGCACGTTAGTGCCCTTGTTGCAAGCATACATCTGCTGAACATAGTAGCTTACAGTCTTGAACATACGTGTGTTGTCGTACCAAATCATATCCGGACGCCACTGCCAACCGTCCACATGAGCAAACAGCGGAGCGTATGTAGCCATGTCCACAACATCGGCGTTGCGCTCGAGGTCGGTCATAAAGGCAGCCTCGTAGAGCGATGTCTCGAAGTGGTTCCACTTCTTGCCCTTGCCGTGGCAGGCATATTCGCCAGCAAACACCTTCGGACCCTTGCGGTCGTAACCCTCATAACGCAGACCATGAGAGAGGAACCAATGCTCGTCGCGGTAGAAATGCTCGTCCACGAGGTCGGCCTTAAGCTCCTTCATAGCCTTCCATCCCTTGTCAAACATCTTGCCCTCAGAGTCGGGACCCGATGTGCCGATAAGCTTGATGTTGGGATATTTGGCCTTGATAGCCTTGACGAAAGGACGCAGACGCTCGTAGTAGAGGTCGTCCCACTGCTCGTTGCCCACTGCAAGGAACTTGAGGTTGAACGGTGCCGGGTGTCCCATCTCGGCGCGCTTCTTACCCCATGTGGTGTTGACGTCGCCGTTGGCAAACTCGATAAGGTCGAGACAATCCTGTATATAAGGCTGCAAATCCTCAACGGCTACGTGTGCCGAAGGGTCGTTGTGGTTCTGGAACTGGCAAGCCATACCTACGTTGAGCACCGGCAGAGGCTCGGCGCCAATGTCCTCAGACAAGAGGAAGTACTCGTAGAAACCCAATCCGTAGCTTTGATAATAATCGGGGAAGAGACGATAGTTGAATGTCGACAGCCATCGGTTGCCGTTCAATGGACGGTTCTCCACCGCACCGATAGAGTTCTTCCACTGATAGCGCTGCTCCAACGACGAGCCTTCAACGATGCAACCGCCCGGGAAGCGTAACACACCGGGATGCAAATCGTAGAGAGCCTGTGCCAAGTCGCGGCGCATACCATTCTCGCGGTCCTTGAATGTGTGCTTCGGGAAGAGGCTCACATGCTCCAAAGCCACGCTGTTCTTACCCTTCAACAAGAGGCGCAGATTGGCTTTCTGCACTGTCTTGGATGCCTTAAGCACGAGCTCGTACTTCTTCCATTCGTTGCCGCTAACCTTCAGTTCGGCAGTGGCAAACTCCTGGTGTTCCTCCATTGTGCTCTCGTCTACCAGCGACACCTCAACAGTGGCGTCGCCAGATATAGCCTTAGCCCAAACAGAGAAGCGATAGTCCTCGCCCTTCTCGATGCCGATGCCGAAGTAGCCTTCGTTCTGAAGACCAGTTGCAGCGTCGTTATGACCCGAGTAGCCGAGCACCACATAATGAGGACAACGTTCGAATGGTCCGTCGTTCTGTACCTTAAAGTTGCCGAAGGCTTTCCAGCCCATCAGCGCGTCGGGAAACTCAAACGAACGGTTCTTAACCAGTTCGCCATACAGTCCGCCATCGGCGGCATAGTTGATATCCTCGAAGAATATGCCGTACATAGTAGGCTGCACCTTTGCTCCCACCTTCTTGGTGTTCACGTCGAACGTGTGGGTCTGGGCGTATGCGCCAAGCAGCGACGAAGCAGCGATGATGCACGACAGGAGACGTTTGTTGTTCATATTATATATAAGGTAAAGAAAAGCCCCATCTGGGGATGGAGCTTTCCATTGTTACTACATCATTTCCTTCACCTGCTTGTACACATTGTCAGCAGTGAAGCCCAATTTCTCGTCGAGCACCTTGTAAGGAGCCGAGAAGCCGAAGCTCTCCATACCCCAAATCTTGCCGTTGTCGCCAACAAGACCCTCAAGGTTTACAGGCAGACCGGCTGTAAGGCCAAACTTCTTGGCACTCTTTGGCAGCACGCTCTCCTGATACTCCTTAGACTGGCGACGGAACAAGCCCTCTGAAGGAACGCTTACAACGCGCACCTTGATGCCGTCCTTACGCAACAGTGCAGCACCGCTGATGAGGGTAGAAACCTCCGAACCCGATGCAAGAAGTATTACATCGTAGTCGGCGTCCGAACCTGCAACCACGTAAGCGCCCTTGCGAGCCTGCTCGTAGTCGTTGCCCTCTGGCAGACTCTCGATATTCTGACGAGAGAGAACCATTGCTGTAGGTGTAGCCATGTTCTCCATAGCCATTGCCCAGCACACTGTTGTCTCCTCGGCGTCAGCCGGACGGAACACGCGTACCGAGTCTTCGCCCTTATGGTTCTTGAGCTTCTCCATAAGACGTATCTGTGCCTCCTGCTCTACCGGCTCGTGTGTAGGTCCGTCCTCGCCAACACGGAAGGCGTCGTGAGTCCAGATAAACTTAGCCGGAACACCCATGAGGGCAGCCATACGTACAGCCGGCTTCATATAGTCGGAGAATACGAAGAAGGTACCGCAAGCAGGTATTACACCTCCGTGCAGACTCATACCTATACACATACAAGCCATTGTAAGCTCTGAAACACCAGCCTGGAAGAATGCGCCTGTAAAGTCGCCCTTTGCCAAGTCGTGTGTCTTCTTGAGGAATCCGTCGGTCTTGTCAGAGTTTGAGAGGTCGGCTGATGAGCACACCATGTTAGGTACCTGCTCTGCCAAAACGCCCAAGCAAGCAGCCGAAGCGGCACGTGTGGCCGAACCAGCCTTCTGCTGAACGGCTGTCCAGTCGATCTTGGGAGCATTGCCCGAGAACCACTCCTTAAGCTGCTCTGCCTTCTCTGGGTTGGCAGCAGCCCACTCGGCTTCCTGCTGATGGCGTGCAGCGACAATCTTCTTCAGTTCCTCGCGGCGGTTGGCATAGAGCTGCTCTACCTCCGGGAATATGTAGAAAGGATTCTCCGGGTTGCCGCCCAGGTTCTTGATAGTGTTGTCGTATGCCTTGCCACCGAGCGGAGCACCGTGTGTCTTGATGCTGTGCTCGTAGCTTGAGCCATCCTCCTTCAACGCTCCCTTGCCCATGATGGTGCGGCCTATGATAAGGGTAGGACGCTCTGTCTCGGTCTGTGCGGCTACAAGAGCGCGGCGTATCTCTTCGGGATCGTTGCCGTTGATTGTCATTACGTTCCAGCCCCAAGCCTCATACTTGGCTGCTGTGTCTTCCTTCATCACCACGTTGCACTCGGTAGAGAGCTGTATCTCGTTAGAGTCGTAGAACATGATGAGGTTGTTCAAGCCCAATACGCCAGCCAGACGACCTACACCCTGTGATATCTCCTCCTCTACTCCACCGTCGGAGATGTATGCATATATCTTGTGCTGCATAGGTGTCTTGCCCAAGCGAGCCTCAAGGAACTTCTCTGCTACGGCTGCACCGGCAGCGAAGGCATGGCCTTGACCAAGCGGACCTGACGAGTTCTCGATGCCACGTGCAAGGTCGCGCTCTGGATGACCAGGTGTTGGCGAACCCCACTGACGGAACTCCTTAAGCTCGTCCAATGTAAACTTGCCCTGCAAGGCGAGTGCCGAATAGAGCATAGCCGACATGTGGCCTGGGTCAAGATAGAAGCGGTCGCGGCCTGTCCACTCTGGATTTTCTGGGTCGTAAACCAAGAATTCGGAGAAAAGAACGTTGATAAAGTCGGCTCCGCCCATTGCGCCACCGGGGTGACCCGACTTAGCCTTCTCTACCATTGATGCAGCCAGAATACGTATGTTGTTGGCTGCCTTATACATAAGTTGTGTTGAGTTCATTGTTATATTATTTCTTGTTTGCTACAGCTGCCTGCTCGATGGCAAGTCCTGCCTTATAAGCCTCGATGTAAGTATCAAATCCTGCCACTTCTTCGGCAGTTGGAGCTATCTCCACTCCCTTGTTGCCTGCAAATACGTGGCTGTCGAGATAGTCGGCAAGCGATTCGTTCTTGTCGTTGTTCACCATATAGCCTGCGAGCAATGCTATACCCCATGCGCCGCCTTCGCCGGCTGTCTCCATTACAGAGATAGGCGAGTTGATGGCTGCCGCAAGTATGCGCTGTCCTACGCCTGGTGTCTTGAACAGTCCGCCATGGCCCGTGATGCGGTCTACCTCCACATGCTCGTCCTTGAAGAGCACGTCGTTGCCTATCTTCAACACAGCCACTGCTGCATAGAGATTGGTGCGGATAAAGTTGGCAAGGTTGAACTTGTCGCTTGCTGTGCGTACAAACATCGGGCGGCCTTCGTTCAGTCCGGTTATTGGCTCGCCAGAGAAGTAGTTGTAGGCAATAAGTCCGCCGCAGTCGGTGTCGCCCTCAAGAGCGTGGTTGTAGAGCTTCGAGAAGACGTCGCCTGTGCTTACCTCCACACCGAGGAGCTTGGCATACTCCTTGAAGAGCGAAATCCAAGCGTTGAGGTCGGATGTGCAGTTGTTGCAGTGAACCATAGCCACCGGACTTCCACACGGTGTTGTTACCATGTCGATAGCCTCGTAAGGACGGCTCAATGCCTTCTCAAGCACAATCATTGAGAATGAAGATGTACCTGCCGATACGTTGCCCGTGCGCTGTCGTACAGCGTTGGTTGCCACCATACCCGTACCTGCATCGCCTTCTGGAGGACACAGCGGTGCGCCAGCCTGCAAATTGCCCGATGGGTCGAGCAGCTTGGCACCCTTCTCTGTAAGCACGCCAGCCTTGTCGCCAGCAAGCAGCACCTTAGGCAGAATGTCGAGTATCTTCCAGCCGAGGTCCTTAGATGCTATAAGCTGGTTGAACTTGTCTACCATTGTGGCATCGTAGTTGTTGGTGGTCGAGTCGATAGGCAGCATACCCGAAGCGTCGCCTATGCCGAGCACACGCTCGCCTGTAAGCTGCCAGTGTACATATCCGGCAAGAGTGGTAAGGAAGTTGATGTCCTTGATGTGCGACTCGCCGTCGATTATCGCCTGATAAACGTGCGAGATGCTCCAACGCAGAGGTATGTTGAAGTTGAAGAGCTTAGAAAGCTCGGCTGCCGCCTTGCCTGTATTGGTGTTGCGCCATGTGCGGAATGGCACGAGTATCTTCTCGTCCTTGCCGAAAGGCATATATCCGTGCATCATAGCACTGATGCCGATGGCTGCGAGCTGTGTAATCTCCTCATCGTACTGCTCTTTAACGTTCTTGCGAAGGTCGGCATAGCAGTCTTGCAGACCTGTCCAGATATCTTCAATGCTATAAGTCCAAAGGCGGTCTTCGTAGCGGTTTTCCCACTCGTGTGCGCCTTGTGCTATCGGAGCGTTGTCCTCACCTATAAGCACAGCCTTGATACGTGTAGATCCGAACTCGATACCGAGGACGGCACGGCCTGATTGTATGGTTTGTTTTGGAGTTGTCATATATGAAAGGGTTATCTCAGCGCCTTGCCCAGCATATAATAAATCTCATTATTGCGGAGCTGCTGCTTGAAGCTGCTGATAGTAGTGTTCTTGTCAATGTTTACAAACTCGATGTTGAGTATCTCGCAGAAGTCTTCCCAGTACTCGGCAGTGATGTCGTACGAGAAGGCGCTGTGGTGTGTACCACCTGCAAGAATCCAAGCGCCGGCACCAATCTCGAATGTTGGCTGCGGAACCCAAAGAGCCGAAGCTACGGGGAGCTTAGGCATAGCCTTTGGCTCGATGCACTCTACCTCGCTTGCGATAAGGCGGAAGCGGTTGCCGAGGTCTACCACAGTGGCCTTTACACCCTTGCCTGTCTTAGATGTAAACACGAGGCGAGCTGTCTGCGACTTGCGGATACCGATGCCAAGGAAGTGTACCTCGAGCTTTGGCTTGTCGGTAGCGATAAGCGGACATACCTCGAGCATGTGGCTCTGGAGGCTTGATGTGCGGTCCTCAGCAAAGTTGAGGGTATAGTCCTCAAGGAACGAGCAGCCCTTCTCCAAGCCCTGGTTCATTACCCAAAGTGTGCGGTAGAGGCAAGCTGTCTTCCAGTCGCCCTCTGCACCGAAGCCGTAGCCCTCTGCCATCAAGCGCTGTGATGCCAAACCAGGAATCTGGTCGAAGCCGCAGAAGTTAGGATCGTTTACATCGGCATCGCCAAGGTCGTCAAAGTTGGTTGTAAAGGCAAGGGCACCCTCGTCCTTCAACACACGGCGGAGGGCTATCTCTGCCTTAGCCGCATTCTTAACCTTCTCCCAGTATACTTCCTCGCCCGACTCGTCGATCTTGATGGTATACTCCTTCTTGTACTCCTCTACAAGGGCGTCAGCCTCAGCGTCGGTTACCTTCTTGAAGTACTCCATGAGCGAAGACACTGGATAGTAGTCGACATGGTAGCCCATGCGCTGCTCAAACTCTACGCGATCGCCATCGGTTACGGCTACGTTGTTCATGTTCATACCGAACATCAAGCAGCGTACGTTGTGAGCATCAGCCACGCCGGCAGC
>USCM01000023.1 GCA_900553155.1 uncultured Prevotella sp.
ACGAGATAGTGTTCGACTTTACCTGGCGATATGGCTCTATCAGCATCGACCGTGCCAACAAGACAGATGAGGGCTGGGTGGTAAAGAAAGACGACTTTGGCGAGGATGGCATTGCGATGCATCTCACTCCACGCAAGGGCAACGCTTTCACGCTGCGTTTGGTTATGCCTTACGTCGGTTTCTCGCTCACAGACGCAGATGGCAATCGTGTAAGTGGGGATATTGAGATTAAGCATGAGGATGTTGCCAACTACAATTATTGCTTCGTTGGCAATCCGTCTAACGACCGATTCCAGATTTCGCTCGACGACAACAAGCTCAATTATATGTGTGTTCTCACCGAGGACAATCGTCTGTCGGTTCGTGATATGCGTGAGCGCCTTGCTCTTGTCGACGAGATTGAGACGGAGGGAACACTCGACCAGCTGCTTATGGGTGCCCATTCTATACTGATTAAGAATAAGTCGCAGCGTTGGCGCATACAGCTCACGGGTGAGGATGTAGACGGTGCAAGCGATGTGGAGATTAACGGTGTGGCATTGGCTCGCTTTGCCTTTGAGCGTTTTGCCGACGATAATGGGGTAGACGAGGACCAGCTTGCACAGCGCCTTATGCACATGGAGCAGCGTTATGCCTTCCAGTGGTACTGGATGAATGAGGCCGACTGGAGCCATGAGAACCTTGAAGGTCTTATAGATATGGACGGACTGGATGCCGACCCTGAGAAGATGATGCGCCAAGCCCTGCTCTTCAACCGCTACGAGACGTTTATGAAGCGCCTTACTGCCTTCTCGTACATATCGCAGCGCGCCATTCAGGGAGACCAACTTCAGGCTCGCAACAACAAGCGCAAGATTGCGCGTTGTGTGCGTCATCTGCTTGCACACCGTGCCGGTGAGGAGAATATATGGGAGCTTGATGAGGAAGCACGCAAGGAGATACAGCACTTCCACGGAACCTTCCACCGCGAGTTTGTTGCGGCATTGGAAGAATAATATACCTACAATAAAGCGTCCTGCAAAGGCAAGAGCATTGATTTTTCAATGCTTTTGCCTTTGCAGGACGCTTTGTTTATTTATTAAGGGTGTGCCTTTACAATATCTGCAGCACCTCTTTTATGTCTTCAATCTTACGCAGCTCGTCCATTATAACCTTAACCTCGCTGCGGTCGTGCACCCTTATCTCAATCTGTCCGTCGAATATACCCTCATTGCTCTCGATGGTGACGCGGTGTATGTTGACGTCGAGCTTGTCCGATATAACCTCCGACACGTCGTGCAGCATACGCTTGCGGTCGATGCCTCGTATCTCTATAGTGGCGTCGAAGAACATCACCTTGTGCATATCCCACTTGGCATCCAGTATGCGCTTGCCGTATGTAGCCTTCAGTTTGGAAGCCACCTCGCAGTCGCGGCGGTGTATCTCGATGCGGTTCTTGTTGTCGATAAAGCCCAGTATGTCGTCGCCCGGAATAGGGTGGCAGCATGTAGGAAATACATACTGGCTGATATTCTCCTCGTTGATATATACAGGTTTCTTCTTGTTGAAGCCTTCGCCAACGGTGAAGAAGTTGTTCTTCTTGTCCTCCTTCTCCTCTTTTTTGCCGAAGAAAGGCACAAACTTGCGCCATCCGCCGCCATTGTCCGACTTCTTCTCGTGCAGCTCTTCAAGGTCTTTGTCGCCAAGAATAACGGTGCGTTTGCCTATAGCAAGGAAGAGGTCGTCGTTCTTCTGGTAGTCGTGAAACTCGCATAGCTTTGTCAGCACCGGAGTGGTCATGTCCAGATTGTTCTTGCGCAACCAGTCGTCCAGTATCTGTTCGCCCTTCTTTTGGGTCTCGCGGTTGTCTCTGCGCAGTATGGCAAGAATCTTTCCCTTTGCCTTGGCGGTAGACACAAAGTTGATCCACGACTGCTGCACGTGTTGCGACTTTGAAGACAGAATCTCCACCTGGTCGCCGCTCTGCAGTTGATGACTAAGCGGAACAAGCTTGTGGTTTACCTTGGCGCCAATACAATGGCTGCCGAGGAAGGTATGTATCTGGAAGGCAAAGTCGAGAGCGGTACATCCTGCGGGCATAGTCTTGATTTCGCCTTTTGGTGTAAACACAAATATCTCGCTTGCAAAGAGGTTTAGCTTTACGGTGTCGAGGAAGTCCATTGCGTCTGGCTGCGGGTCGTCAAGAATCTCCTTGATGGTCGACAGCCAGTTGTTAAGCTCGGTGTCATCGTTAAGCTCAGCCACCTCGCCGTCCTTGTATTTCCAGTGGGCTGCAAATCCCTGCTCAGCCACCTCGTCCATGTGGTCGGAGCGAATCTGCACCTCAATCCACTTGCCTTGGTTTGACATCAGCGTAACGTGCAGAGCCTGATAGCCGTTGGCCTTAGGATGATTTACCCAGTCGCGCAGACGGTCGGGGTGCGACTTGTATATCTGGTTGATAGCCACGTATATGCGGAAGCACTCGTTAATCTCCTCCGAGCGAAGCTTCGGAGTGTAGATTATGCGCACGGCGAGGATGTCGTATATCTCGTCGAACGTAACGTGCTTGTTCTGCATCTTGTTCCAGATAGAGTAGGGGCTCTTTACGCGGGCCTTTATCTCGTACTGTATGCCCATACGGTCGAGTGCCTCGCGTATGGGTTTGGTAAAGGATGCGAATATCTGGTCGCGCTGGGCTTGTGTGTCAGCCAACCTTGTCTTGATATACTGATATTCCTCCGGATGCTCGTAGCGGAACGAAAGGTCCTCGAGTTCGGTCTTAATCTTGTTCAAACCAAGACGGTTTGCAAGCGGAGCATATATATATAATGTCTCGCCGGCAATCTTGTATTGCTTGTTTGCAGGCTGCGATTCGAGCGTGCGCATATTGTGCAAGCGGTCGCAAATCTTGATGAGGATTACGCGGATGTCGTCGCTCATCATCAAGAGCAGCTTCTTGAAGTTCTCAGCCTGTGCCGAAGCCTTGTCGCCGAATATGCCACCCGAAATCTTGGTGAGTCCGTCGACAATCTGTGCTATTTTCGGACCAAAGATGTTCTCGATATCCTCCACCGTATAGTCGGTGTCTTCGACGACGTCGTGCAGCAGTGCCGCGCAGATGCTTGTCGATCCCAACCCCATCTCCTCGGCAGCTATGCGTGCCACGGCTATAGGGTGCATTATATATGGTTCGCCCGATAGTCGGCGCACGCCTTTGTGCGCCTGTCGAGCGAAGTTGAAGGCTTTAGTAATGATATCCACCTTTCTGCGGTGTCTTGACGCAAGGTAGATGTCGAGCACTTGCTTGAAGGCTCCTTCGATGAGCTTGTCATCCGCAGCCTCCCTTTGCTGGTCTTTCAGTTTCTGGTCGTCCATAGTACAGGTCTCCTATATATAGGTATATGGGTAAGTAGTTATTTTATGCGTAACTTCTTGCCTGCGCGTATGCCGCTGCCGCTAATCTTGTTGAGCTTCTTAAGCTTTTTAACGGTAGTGCCGTTGCGCTTGGCAATCTCAGATAGAGTGTCGCCCTGACGAATTGTTACGTTGCGTCCTCCCTTGTTCTTCTTGCCCTTCTTGCCCTTATGGCGCGAGTTGCGGCTTGACGAGCTCTTGCTTCTTGACGAGCTTGAGCTGCGTCTTGAGTACGAGGGCGCATCCTCGTTGACGTCCACCTCTGTGCGCTTTGCAAGCAGCACGTCCGGTCGGTAGGCGTATATCGAGTCCTCGTTGTCGATGAACTTGCCCACAAGTGTGGCAGGAAGTCGCAGCGCCATTGGTCGTGTAGAGCCGTTGACGATGTTGCGTCTATACTGCGGGTTGAGCTGTTGGATTTGTCCAATCTCCATGCCCAGTACCTTAGCCACCTGCTCGAAGTGAACATCGCGGCTTACAACCACGGTGTCGGTCTTGCCCGGCAGGTCGGCCTGCATAGGGCAGATGTTGTGGTCGCAGTAGTAGTTCATTATATAGTTGGCGGCGATAAACGCCGGAACATATCCTCTTGTCTCCTTTGGCAGGTATGGATATATCTGCCAATAGTCGGTAGCACCGTTCGATCGGTGTATGGCTTTGTTTATGTTGTCTGGTCCGCAGTTGTATGCTGCGATAACGAGATTCCAGTCGCCGAATATCTTGTACAGGTCGCGCAGGTAGTGTGCTGCTGCATACGATGCGCGCACCGGGTCGCGGCGCTCGTCCACAAGCGAGTTTACCTCCAGTCCGTATTGCTTGCCAGTGGCAAGCATAAACTGCCAAAGCCCCGTTGCGCCCACGCGCGATACGGCGTTGGGGTTGAGAGCCGACTCGATAACCGGCAGATACTTCAGCTCTAATGGCAGTCCGTACGATTCGAGAGCCTCCTCGAATGTAGGCATATAGAAGTTTTGCGCGCCAAGCATAATGCTCACCGAGCGGCGCAGACGGCCGCTGTATCGGTCGATAAACTTCTGCACAACATCATTGTACGGCAATTCGATAACCGACGGTATGCGCGCCAGTCGTTCCTTGTACACTTCCTTGCTGTATACCGGGTTCACATCAGGCATATTGCAGTCGGTGTTAATTTTAAGATATGTACGGCTGTTGTATACCGACAGCAGCGAGTCGTACTCGCTTGTCATAGCTTCGGGCAGGTCGATTATCTCCTTCTTGCCCTCGGCATTGGTTACGGTAATTTCGGTCTCGTTGTCGTCGCTCTGCGCGAGGACTGGGGTAGAGAAGCCTATTATTGCTGCGGCTATCAATACTAATGTCTGTTTCATCAATCTTTTAAAGTTTATTCTTTCTACCTTAGAAATTCAGGCTAAAGCTCATGCCCAGGTTGTTTGCCTTTATCGGGTTGCGCTCTCGCTCATTGTTTATAATAGTAGGCTCAACCCTCAGGCTGAGGTCCTTTGATATGTCAAATTCGGACAGCGACGCATCTACGTATGCGTCAATGATGCTCAGGGCATAAACGCCCACGATGCAGAAGAAGCTAAGGTCGCGCCATCTGCGGAATCGGTCCTTACGGTTTTTGAACAGCGTTTGGTATCGCTGTATGTTCGATTCGTCTATCTTGGCGCCGAGATGCAGAAACTGGTTGTAGCTCTGCGTGTTGGGGTCGTCGTCCATAAGGTCCATGTATGCCTGCGAGTAGTCGTGGTACATCTGGTTGTTCCAGCGCATGGCGTATGCGCATCCCACGAATCCTCCGTATACAATGGGCAGTTTCCAGTATTTGCGGTTGTATATCTGTCCGGCTCCGGGCAGCACAATAGCCAGCCACATGGCACGCTTGGCGTTGGGTCGCCATGTGCTCCAGTCGCGCTTTTTAGGCAGCTTTATAGAGTCGGCAGCCATGGTGGTAAGCTTCAGTGTGTCCTGCATTGTCGATATGGCTGCTATCGAGTCGGCCTTCTGTTGTGCTGCAGCAGATGCAGGCATCAGCGCCATGACAGTGGCTATAAGCAATGCGGGCAGTATATTCAGCAAGATATTCTTCACTGTTATCATTTCATTATCAACCAGAAATCTATTGTCTCATTTTGTCGAACACGCTCATGATGCGTTCCAGCTCGCCCTCGTTGTCGAAGGGTATGGTTATCTTGCCCTTGCCTTTAGGCGAGCACGTCATCTGCACCTTGGTTTGCAGAAAGTCTGACAGGCTGTTGCGCAGCACGTTGAATTCTTCGGGCAGCTTGGCTTTAGCCACTATTTTCTTGCGTCCGCTCTCAACGTCCTCGCCGTTCTTCAGCATCTTTGCCATCTCTTCCACCTTGCGTACCGAGTAGCCGTGCTTAACAACCTCGTTGAACAGCTTTATCTGCAACGACGGCGAGTCGACGGCAAGCAGTGCGCGTGCGTGTCCCATGTCTATCTCCTTCTTCTGCAGTGCTATCTGCACCTGGGCCGGCAGACGCAGCAGTCGCAGATAGTTGGTTATGGCTGTGCGGCTCTTGCCCACACGCTCGGACACCTTCTCCTGTGTCATGCCCTCAGCGTCGAGCAGGTGCTCGTATGCCAAGGCTATCTCTATGGCGTTGAGGTCTTCGCGCTGTATGTTCTCCACCAGAGCCATCTCCATGATGCTCTCGTCGTTGATGGTGCGTATATATGCAGGTATGGCTGTCAGTCCAGCCATCTGCGAGGCACGCCAGCGGCGCTCTCCGGCAATAATCTGGTAGCGGTCTTCGGCGGTTTGTCTCAGCGTTATAGGCTGTATGATGCCTATCTGCTCGATGCTTGTGGCAAGCTCTTGCATAGCCTCCTCGTCAAAATCGCGTCGTGGCTGGTTTGGGTTAGCCTCGATTTGGTCGAGTGGTATCTCGCTTATAGTCGACGACCCCTGCGTCCTTACGCTTCCGGTGTCGATAAGCGCGTCAAGTCCCTTGCCTCCCTCGATGTCGTCGAGACCGCGTCCGAGCACGCTTCTGTTGTATTTCTTGTGTACAGCCATTATTTATCGTTCTTATTGATTATTTCCTTGGCAAGAGCCAAGTGGTTTTTCGAGCCAGCCGAGTCGGCGTCGTACAGAATCACGGGCAGTCCGTGGCTTGGACTTTCGCTCAGCTTCACGTTGCGTTGTATGACCGTCTTGAACACCAGTTCCTGGAAGTGTCTCTTCACCTCGTCGTATATCTGGTTGGCAAGGCGCAGGCGGCTGTCGTACATAGTGAGCAAGAATCCCTCTATCTCCAGGCTCGGGTTGAGCTTGCTCTTGATTATCTTTATAGTGTTGAGCAGTTTTGTTATGCCCTCCAGTGCAAAGTATTCGCATTGTACAGGTATTATCACCGAGTCGGCTGCGGTAAGTGCGTTTACCGTGATAAGTCCGAGCGACGGGCTGCAGTCGATTAGGATGTAGTCGTAGTCGTCGCGAATCTTGTCGAGCATGTTCTTGATTATGCGCTCGCGGTTCTTGAGGTTGAGCATCTCTATCTCGGCTCCCACGAGGTCGATGTGGCTTGGTATGATGTCAAGCCCGTTGATGTCGGTGGTGTAGACGGCGTCGCGCACGTCGGCTTGGTCGATAATACATTCGTAGAGTGAGCAGTCGATTTCTTGTATGTCTACTCCGAGTCCGCTTGAGGCGTTAGCCTGCGGGTCGGCATCCACTACGAGCACAGTTTTCTCAAAAGTAGCGAGAGATGCCGCGAGATTAATCGTTGTTGTTGTCTTGCCAACTCCACCTTTTTGGTTGGCCAATGCTATTATCTTTCCCATTTGCGTCAAAATTATTCGGCAAAGTTACATATTTTATGCGAGATACTGCCCGTTTAAACCTTTTTTCGTACATTTGCAAATGAAAATAAAGACAAATTTATGAATATTAAAAGACCATTAATACTAATTTCGAACGACGACGGCTATCATGCCAAGGGTATCAACCAGCTCATTGACATGCTTCGCGACCTTGCCGACATTGTGGTTTGCGCTCCCGAGTCGGCTCGTTCGGGTTTTGCCACAGCCTTCTCCGCCACCGTTCCGCTGCGCCTTAAGCTGCGCCGTAAGGAGGGCGACGGCTACGAGATGTGGTCGTGCAACGGCACACCGGTCGACTGTGTGAAGCTTGCCTTGCACGAGCTGCTTGCCAACCGCAAGCCCGACCTTGTCGTGGGCGGCATCAACCACGGCGACAACGCGTCGGTCAATGTGCACTACAGCGGCACAATGGGTGTGACGTTGGAGGGTTGCATGAAGTACATCCCGTCTATAGGCTTCTCGCTCTGCGACTTTGCCGACGATGCCAACTTCGAGCCTTTGCGCCCATACGTGCGCCAGATTGTGCAGAAGGTGCTGGCAGAGGGGCTGCCTAAGGGCGTTTGCCTTAACGTAAACTTCCCCAAGCTCGACACCTTCAAGGGTGTGCGTGTATGCCGCATGGCTTTCGGCACATGGTACAACGAGTGTGTCAAGATGCGCCATCCGCACGGTTACGACTACTTCTGGATGACAGGCTCCTACCGCAACGACGAGCCTGAAGCCACCGACACCGACAACTGGGCGCTTACGCACGGCTATGTAGCCATAACGCCTACACGCATAGACGTTACGGATTATGACACTCTGAAAAACTGGAAATTATGAAGTACTACCTGATAGTTGGCGAAGCATCGGGCGATTTGCACGCTTCGCATCTTATGGCGGCGCTGCGTCGGGTTGACGACAGAGCCGAGTTTCGCTTCTTCGGCGGCGACCTTATGTTGGCTGTCGGCGGCAAGCGTGTGCGCCATTACCGCGAGCTTGCCTACATGGGCTTTATCCCGGTGCTCTTGCATCTACGCACCATCTTCAAGAATATGGCTATGTGCAAGCGCGATATAGTGGAGTGGCAGCCCGACGCCCTTATCCTTGTCGACTATCCGGGCTTCAATCTTGACATTGCCAAGTATGTGCATGCCAATACCAACATCCCCGTCTACTACTACATATCGCCTAAGATATGGGCGTGGAAGGAGTGGCGCATCAAGAATATAAAGCGCGATGTGGACGAGATGTTCTCCATCCTGCCGTTTGAGGTGCCCTTCTTCGAGCAGAAGCACCATTATCCCATACACTATGTGGGCAACCCAACTGCCGAGGAGGTGCGCCAGTTTCAAGGCTCGTACCACGAGACGGCAGCCGACTTCTGCCGCCGCCATGGCTTGCCCAACAAGCCTATAATAGCCCTCTTGGCTGGCAGCCGACGCCAGGAGATAAAGGACAATTTGCCTGCGATGATTAAGGCGGCAAGCCGTTTTACCGATTATCAGCTTGTGCTTGCCGGTGCGCCAAGTATACCGAGCGAATACTACGCCCAGTTCTTGGCTGGAGGGGATGTCGCAATAGTAGACAACGACACCTATCCGTTGCTCTCGCATGCCGTCGCGGCTGTGGTAACGAGTGGTACCGCCACGCTTGAGACGGCTCTCTTCCGTGTGCCACAGGTAGTGTGCTACGAGACACCGCTGCCCAAGCTCATAGCCTTCTTGCGCCGCCACGTGCTCAAGGTAAGGTACATATCATTGGTAAACCTTATAGACGACAGCGAGGTGGTGACCGAGCTTGTAGCCGACACCTTCTCGGTAGACAACATAGCGCACGAGCTTTCGTGCATCCTGCCTGGCACCACGGGGCGCGACAAGATGCTCGAAGGCTACGAGCGCATTTGGCAGAAGATAGGTGCCGACAGTCCGTCGCAGAGCGCGGCGCACATTATCTACTCGCTTGTGCGGCAGTAGAGAGGGGTGTTGTATCGGTTTACAAATGCCTCCACCTTGCGTATATACTCCTTGCGGTGGTCGCGATAGGCAAAGGCGTGGCCACTGCCGGGTGCTATCCACAGCTCCTTGGGTTGTGGCTTGGCATCGTATAGAGGATATACCATACTTGTTGGCACAAAGGTGTCTTTGCTGCCGTGTATAAAGAGCATAGGCTTCTTACACTTTGCCACCTGCTTAAGGGGCGATGCCTCCTTAAACGACCATCCATACTTAATCTTTGTAAGCCAAGAGGCGGTGTACAGCAGCGGAAAGGCTGGGAGCGAATAGCGTCCGCGCAGCTCGTGCTCAAACTCGTCCCAGGCGCTTGTGTATCCGCAGTCCTCTACAAAGCAACGCACATATTTGGGCGTTTCCTCGCCGCTGACACACATTGTTGTGGCGGCACCCATTGATATGCCGTGTACCACAAGGCGCATCGAGTCGGCGCTTATGCCGAACGTCTTAGGCGCCATCTCTATCCACTTAAGCACGTCTATGCGGTCCTTCCATCCCATCTGTATGTCGTTGCCGCCCGTCAGTCCGTGTCCGTGCAGGTCGGGCAGCACGATGTTGTAGTGCATCTCCTTATTGTATATACGTGCAATGTGCAGCATGTCGATAGAGTTGTTGGTGTAGCCATGCACCACAACAGCCGTCCTGCCGTTGGCTTTTGTAGAGCGTATAAGCACGGCGTGGGCGCGTGTGCCGTCGGGCATAATGGCAAAGGTGTCGCTCCATGCGCGCTCGGCACGTATGCTGTCGAGCCACGGGCGCAGCTCGGGATACCATGCGTAAGCCTTGCCCCAGTTCTTGCTGTGCGATTGTGGCTTGCTTGTCAAGGCATAGTCGACGAGGTAGAACGAGCCGTACGTTATAACGCCAACTATCGCTGCCAGTATCAGGGTAGCCACGGCGGCTACCCATCTCTTTGTTGTTTTCTTCATATCTTTATTGGTTTAATTTATTGTTTGGGTACACCTTGCCTAAAACTCAACCTTGTACACCTTGCCCTTTTGTGTCTTAAGCACCTTGGTATCGGCGCCATAGCGCACCTTGCACTCGCCACCCGAGCCCGAGTGGATGTCGGCATGGCATAGCTTGCCGTCCTTCCAGTAGACGTCTACCGTAAAGTTGCCACGTGCTCGCAGACCCTTTACCGCTCCGCTGCGCCAAGCGTCGGGCAGGGCAGGCAGCAGATGTACAAAGCCCATGTGGCTCTGCATAAGCATCTCGGTTGCGCCGGCTGTACCGCCGAAGTTGCCGTCTATCTGGAATGGGGCATGCGTGTCCCACAGGTTGTCCAAGGTTCCGTTCTTCAGAAGGTTGCCGTAGAGCATGTAGGCATGGTTGCCGTCGTGTAGGCGCGCCCACTGGTTGAGTTTCCATCCCATCGACCATCCCGTAGCTCCGTCGCCTCGGTGTTCAAGGACTATGCGTGCAGCCTTTGCCAGGTGGGGTGTGGTTACGGGCGATATGGTGTGTCCCGGATGCAGACCAAACAGGTGGTTGACGTGTCGGTGCTTGTCCTTGGGGTTGTCTATGTCCTTCGACCACTCCATAAGCTGTCCGTAGCGGCCCGTCTTGTAGGGGGCTATATGCTTAAGGGCGTCCTCCCACGAGCTGCGTTCCTTGGCGCTGCGTCCAAGCACCTTGCTGGCGTCTATGGCGTCGAGCAATATCTCGCGTATGACGGCATGGGCAAATGTGGCGCCCTCGTCTATAGGTCCGTGCTCGGGCGAGGTAGACGGTGCGGCTGTGTACACGCCGTCGGGGCGGTGCCACAGATAGTCGGCAGCAAAGTCGGCGGCGCCCTTTATGATGTCGTAGGCTTCGTTGGCAAGCCATTTGCGGTCGCGTGTGTAGTCGTAATAGTTCCACAGGTGGGTGGCGAGCCAAGGTCCGGCAAAGGGCGAGAAGTTCCACGACATATCCTCGCTGTTTAGCGGTGTGGTGAATCCGAAGGGATTGCCCGATATTGATGTGGTCCATCCACGTGTGCCGAAGTACGACTTAGCCGTAACCTCGCCCGGCTTTATAAGCGAGCGTATGAAGTTGAACAGAGGCAGCTCACACTCCGTAAGGTTGGTCTGGCACGCCGGCCAGTAGTTCATTTGCAGGTTGATGTTGTTGTGATAGTCCACACGCCACGGTCCGTCGACGTTGTTGTGCCATACGCCTTGCAGGTTGGCAGGCAGGTTGCCTGGTCGTGATGAGGCTATAAGCAGGTATCTTCCAAACTGGTAATACAGCTGTTCGAGGTACGGGTCGGCTTTGCCGCGGCGATAGTCGGCAAGTCGCTGGTTTATGGGGCGGTCGTTCTTTACAGCCGAAGCGTCGTTCAGTTGCAGACTCACTCGGCTGAACAACTGTGTATAATCGGCATAATGCTCGTCCAGCAACAGGTCGTAACCCTTAGCCGAAGCCTGCCCAATCCATTTGCCGGTGTTAGCCACAGGGTCGGTGCCCACGTATGCCTTAGGGTCGTTGAAGTCGGGGTCGAAGTTCTCCTTGTAGTCGGTGTCGGCAGTAAGCAGAATGAGCACCTCGTCGGCATCCTTCACCGTAAGGCGTCCGTCTTGGTTGCTAATGCTTCCTCCCTTGTTGATAGCCTTTATGCGTACGGCATACTGCATGTCGTTGTTGTCGAGACGTGCGTTCCACAGCAGCGCGTTGTTGCCCTCGGCAGAGAGCTTTCCCTTCGACACGGGGTTGGGAGCGTAGGATATAACGAGGTTCTGCTTGCCTTGCTTGGATGCTGCAAAGCGCACGGCAATGATGTTGGCGGGATAACTTGCAAAGTAGTCGCGGCGGTACACTACGCCGTCCTTGCAGAACTGGACGTGCGCCAAAGCCGAATCCAGCGACAGCTCGCGGCGGTAGCCCGTCATGCCAATGCCGCTAAGTCCGGTCTCAACGTACAGCTCGCCGGCGGTGGTGAAGCTTCCGAAGCGCGATGGTGTCTCGTCCTTCGAGCCGTAAGGCACCTCGCTGTTGAAGTTCTTGCGTGTCAGCACGTCCGCCTTCTTCCAATCGTTGTCGGCAAACGCCTGGCGTATATCCTTGAGCACATGTGCCGACTGCTTGTTGACGTTCCAGTAGTAGGCAGCACCCTTCTTGGTGTTAGGTCCGCCACGCCAGAGCGTTTTCTCGTTTAGTGTCAGTCGCTCAGCCTCCACCGAACCCATGATGTTAGCGCCTATAGAGCCGTTGCCAATAGGCAGCGACTGTGACTCCCATTCGGTGTCGGGGTTGCGCATAGCGTCGCCAGCCGCAATGGGCTTGTTGCCGTTGTTCCGTCTCTCGGGATGTCCGCCATACCACACGGCGGCACCACGCACACTTGTAGGGCGGTCGAACCAGTAGCGCAGCTGTTGCGCGTTCTGGGCATTGGCTGTCTGGGATAGAGCAGCAAGTAGCATTATTGCCGAAATACTCTTCTTCATTGTCATGTAGATTGTTGCTTTGTTTAGGTTCGGCAAAGTTAGTGTTTATCTTTGTATTATCGTTAGGTTAAGGCGGATAAATGCAAAAAAAAGGATGGGAACCCCATCCTTTTTTAGCTGCTTTTTCTGTCCTTACGCTCACAGTACCTCTCGCATTGAGCGCATATATCATATCCAAGCATAGCCCCGAGCATAAAGTCCTCCTCAGGCGTGAGCAGGTTGAGAGGCCGTGTTACAATCATGCGTATAGCGTTAAGACACTCCTCTCTACCGAAATACAAATTAAGGCGGTCGCTGCCAACCGGTTGGATAACGTATTTGATGTTTTGGCTTTCCAGTCGGCGTATGGCAAAGTCCTCGTATTTCTTGTTGAACGTGAAGAGCACCATACGGCGCACTCCCTTCTTATATTCGTAGATATGGTTCATCAGAACCTTCATGTCTACTGGTACTGCTGTGGATTGCTGCATGATTGAAACCTTGGTTTTATGTGTTAATACTAACTGTTGTGTATGTAGATTAGAGGCTTGGCTTTATTTCGGCTACCCAATCGTCTATACGCTCGTCGGTCTTGCTGTCCTCGTTCACCTCGTCGAGAGCCAGTCCCACGAACTTGCCGTCAACAACCGATTCGGAGTCGTCGAATGTATAGCCATCCGTAGTAACAGCACCTATAACGTTGGCGCCAGCCTGCTTTACGGCATTGTATATCTCTGCCATTCCGCCTACGAAGGTATCAGGATACGACTCGGAGTCGCCGCAGCCAAAAAGAGCTACAGTCTTGCCGCTAAGGTCGGCGTTCTTGATAACCTTCAAACCGTCATACCAGTCGTCCTGCACCTCGCCGGCACCCCATGTGGATGTACCGAGAATAAGGTTGTCGTTGTCGGCGATAACGCTGTCGTCAAGGTCGGTGACGTTGATAACGTTGTCTACACCTAATTTTGTTCCAATTCTGCCAGCGAGATCTTCACAAGTGCCTGTGCTTGTGCCGTAGATGATAACCGTCTTTTTCATAATCTTTAGTTGTTTTTATTTATGTAAGTGTATGGTTAAAGCCGTTGGTTTTAACTGTTGCAAAGTTAGCTTGGTTTCAACATCTACACAATACCTAAATACGATGATTATTTATATGGTTATCATTATTAATGTTTTTATTTTTCAACCACTCATTCTATCACTATTTGGGTGACGAATATCTGTAACGTGTTGATATTCCATAAGATACAAGAGTGTTAGATGGTGGCTCGCGGCTGCCATCTATCATTGATCTAACACTAAAGGCTCACAAAGAATATGGAGTGGCGGATATAGTAGGAAGTACCGCAAGCAAGGAAGCTA
>USCM01000024.1 GCA_900553155.1 uncultured Prevotella sp.
AAGCGAGCAACTGTCACAACAAAGCGAGCAACTGTCACAACAAAGCGAGCAACTACGCAATATGGCTAAGGCTTTGTTCGCAAAAGGCATGACCAAAGAACAGATTTCGGCAATGACAGGTATTGATATTGCTAACGTAGTAAAACTTCTAAAGTAAAACACAACAGTAGAAGAAAGCATATTTGCCTATATAGGTAACATTGTCTGGTATTTGAATGTTTGGCAGGACAACCGTCTTCAGATTGTATAGATAAGCCAATGGAAATAGGCAATCATTCAAAGTTGAGCGATAGCCATTTTCGTCGTAAACCACGAAACTATGGACATACGATATCTGACTTAGGCTTCCTAAATCAAGATATTGCAGGTGACCATCATACTTGCTTCCGTTTCCGTTGTAATAGCATCCTGCCATCTTGCGGATGAAGCGGATGTCGTCAGCATTTAACGAACCGGTAATCTTCAGATTGGTGATTTTGTACAAATACAAAAAGTGGCATAGGATATCTTGCTGTAGATTCCTATGCCGCTTATATGTCTACTCCAAGCCGCCAGTCAGCAGCCCGTGAGCCTTTTAGTATTCGTCCTCGTTGAAGAGGAACAAGGCTTACTGAGTTTCAAGTGATTATATTGCGGTGTCAACCTTTTCAATCATTTTACTTCATTGTGAAAGTCAATAAAAGGTGGTATGTATCTCTGCTATAAAATATTATTATTTGTTCAACCATTTCATAGCCCACTCAGCTAAGGGCGAGGGACAAGCCAACATTCCGCAGTTTTGCTGTAAATTGAGAAACGAGAAACGTATGCGGTTCTTGGGCTGGTAACGCTCGTTATACACAACAATACTTCTTCCACTGACACAATTTTCTGCCTTTACCTCTACAGGGATTATCTCATTCTCTCGCTGTAACAGAAACTCAATCTCAGCCTTTCCTTCCGAAGACCAATAGTAAGGCATTGAACCATACGATGGCAACAGGCTTTGCAGCACTGCATTCTCCGCCATTGCGCCTTTAAATTCTGTGTAATTAACAGTCGGGTCAATGACAATGCTTCCCGGTAGTCCGGCCAATCGTCGCAACAGTCCGCAGTCACTGGCATAAATTTTGAATATGTCTGGTTCTTCGTAGGCACTTAAAGGCATTCCCGGTTTCGACACTGCATTCACACGATATATCATACCAGCATCTTCAAGCCACAACAAAGCGTCTTCATAATCACGACTTCTTGCTCCTTTCTTTATAATCTTATATATGAACTTTCTATTTTCCTTGGCAAGTTGAGATGGAAGTGAATGCCAAATAGCATGGATACGCGGTATCTCGCGAGGTTCTGCATACTTGGCAAAGTCAAGTTCATACAAGTCTAATATGCCTTGCAATATGTCGTCCACAGCTTGCATGCCTTGATTTTCAAGCATACTCACGGTAGCTTCTGGCATTCCTCCAGACACCATATATCTGCGGTATTCAGACTTCAACTTGTCAAGTATAATAAGAGGCAATTTCTCTGGCTGTTCTATCTGTTCAACAAAATTGAATGTCTGGGAATCGCTGGCTCGCAGATACTCTTTGAATGTAATCGGATACATACGCATACCTGCACCTTTCCTACTGGTACGGTCATTCTCCTCCTTTTAACAGCCACTCCTAACAGCGAACCTGCTGCAATAATATGCCATTCGGGAGCATCTTCACAAAAATACTTTAACGAATTGAGCGCTTCTTCACATTCTTGTATCTCATCGAATATGAGTAGTGTCTTGCCTGCAACAAGAGGCACTTGGCTATAAAGGGCGAGTTCCTTTATTATGCGTGCCGGTTCCTTTGACTCAGTGAAGGCAGACAGTAACTCTTTCTGGCGATCAAAGTCAAATTTCGCCGTATAGTCGAAACATTCTCTTCCAAACTCCTCCATAGCCCATGTCTTGCCAATCTGACGGGCTCCTTTCACCAGGATTGGCTTATGCTTTTCAGCATCTTTCCATTCCTTGAATTTATTTATTATGTCTCTTTTAATTCTCATATCTACACCAATTACTTCTATTCTATGTCAAACACGACACTTTTCCGAACTTGTTAGGTGCAAATATACAATATATGGAGGAATACTACAACTTTTCTGAAAGTTATTTTTATTTATTTTCGAATATTAGTATCCCGTTAAAATCGTGACACTAATGTGATGATACTTTTAAGATGTCTCTTTAACATGAAGCTCACATTGCTCAAATGCGGAGACATTAGCTTGTGGATCTGCTTCCTTAGAATAGTCGTTGACAAGGCATACCACGGCATTGCATTCGGCTTGCACTGTCTCTGGCGGTAAAAGAACGTAAAAAGCGGTATAGAAATGTTGTCGTACAATTCCTATACCGCTTATATTCAACGCTTTAAGCTGTTTACACAGTTATTTGAGCGATTAATATTCGTCATCGTTCCAAAGGAAGTCGTCCTTTGAAGGATAGTCGGGCCAGAGGTCCTCGATGCTATCGTATGCGTCGCCCTCGTCCTCAATCTCCTGTAGGTTCTCCAGAACCTCAAGCGGAGCTCCCGAACGCATAGCATAATCGATGAGTTCGTCTTTAGTTGCTGGCCAAGGGGCGTCTTCCAGTTTGGAAGCCAATTCAAGTGTCCAATACATAGTCGTAAGTTTTAAATCTGTTCTACAAATGTTTTTCCAACGGGCTTAGTTCTTAAGGCTGCTGCACATAAAACAGCCATGCCCCGTCTTTCGGCTGCAAAAATAGCAATTTTTATGTTATTTGCAAGCGATATATAGTTTTTTTTCGGCTATACCTTCAATAAAGTTTAAATAAAGAGCCAATGCAAAGAAATAATCGCTCAATCTGTTCAGATATTGCGTGGCAATGGGGTCTATATCATAACAGGCACCTGCGCACACCAAGCTGCGTTCTGCCCTGCGGCACACGGCTCTGCACACGTGCGCCTGTGCTGCCGCCCTGGTGCCTCCCGGCAGTACGAAGGTGCCCGGGGCAGGTGTCTGCTCTTGCAAGATGTCTATCTCGTGCTCGAGCATCGCCACGTCGCCGGCAGCCACCCCACCTGATGTCGAGGCAGATATGGCGGTGCCTATATTGAATAGACAGGTCTGTATGGCGGTAGTTTGCGGTGCGAGGCGGTTGTCTGCCATAGCCTGCAGCAAGCCAATGTGGGCATTAAGCTCGTCGAGGTCGCCGCAGGCACAGATGCGTGGGTCGGTCTTAGGCACACGCTTTCCGCCTACAAGTGATGTGGTGCCGTGGTCGCCCGTCTTGGTATAATATTTCATATTGATAGAGTTTTTGCACGTTGTAATAGATTGTAACAGATTGTTCTCTTTAGAAAGATTGTTCTTTTTAGAAGTTGACGATGTAGCACGTCTTAAACCTCTCGGTATCGAAGAAAGCCACGCCAGCCCAATACAGGTCGTAGCTTACGCTTACCTTGGGGCTGTCGAGCAGCCGCTGCCATATACGCCGCGCCGTTGGGTTGTCGGCAATGTCCTCCACTATCAATATGGTATGGCTGTCGGTATGCTCCAACAGACGGTCTACGTATGCCTCGCATCCCTCCACCGCACACACGCGGGCTATCTCTACGATATCTGTAGGCGTCTCCACATCTGCCACAACGCGTGTGCGGCGGCATCCGCGTCCTACGTAAGAGGCAAGCAGCTGCGTGTCTGTGCCATTGCTGATGAGCCGCGAGGCTTGTCGATAGTTGGCTATGCGGAAGTAAAGCTCCATACGCTTGCGCACAAGCCAGGGCAGCGATGGATGCTCGTGGCGCAACTCGTCGTAGCCGTAATAGGGATAATGCTCGCACAGGACGTAGCGTATAAAGCGGTAAGCCGACGGCGACTGCACCCCAAAGCCTCGGCTGTGGGACATGCGGCGGAGCCAGACAATATAGCGTTTCAACATATTCATAGCCACAAAATTAGGCAAAATATGCGAGAAAAACAATAGAATGTGGCGCTCTTTCGGTAAGTTGCAGTAACTTTGCACCCGGTAAATAAAGATTGTTACATTTTAGTACAGTAAGCAACACATATATTTAACAGTAAGCAACAGAAAAGTATACCGTATGCTTTGGAAATTTTTTATCACCTGCAACAAGATTGGTGCCTTCACCCTGGGCGGTGGCTATGCCATGATTCCGAGTATGGAGAAGGAGTTTGTCGACAACCACAAATGGATGGACAAGCAGGAGTTTATGGACATTATGGTTGTGGCTCAGACCACTCCGGGTATTTTTGCCATCGACATGGCAAGCCATATTGGCTACAAGCTGCGTGGTGTGTGGGGCGGCATCGTGGGTGCCATAGGCATAGCCTTGCCCTCTATCATAGCCATTCTTGTTATAGCCATGTGCTTTCACAATTACAAGGACAATCCTTGGGTTGAGCGTTTCTTCATGGGTGTGCGCCCCTCGGTTGTGGCTCTTATCGCCGCTCCTGTGTTTAAGATGGCTAAGACTGCCAACATAGGGTGGAACAACGTATGGATTCCGGTGCTTGCGTGCTTGCTCATAAGCAATCCCTTCAGCGACAATCCTGCGTATAAGGTGTCGCCTATACTCATCATCATTCTTGCCGGTGTGACTGGTTGGCTGTACGGCAAATGGAAAAGAAAACAATAAAATAAAGGTACAACTATGATATTTCTCAAACTGTTTATCATCTTCACCAAGATAGGAACCTTCAACTTTGGTGGCGGCTATGCCATGCTGTCGCTTATACACAACGAGGTGGTGGTTAAGAATGCGTGGCTCAGCAACGCCGAGTTTACCGACATTGTGGCTATCAGCCAGTCTACCCCTGGCCCTATAGGCATCAACGCCGCAACCTACGCTGGCTATGTGGCTGTATTGAACCAGGGCTATCCCGAATGGGCGGCTGTGCTTGGCTCGGTTTTGGCGTCGCTCTCTATTGTGTGGCTGCCGTTTATCATCATGATTTTGATATCTCGCTACCTTATGACGCATAAGGACTCGAAGATTGTTAAGGACGTCTTCGCTGGCTTGCGCCCTGCCATCATTGGCCTTATCGCGGCTGCCGCCGTGCTGCTTATGAACAAGGAGAACTTTGGCGACTGGCGCACCGAGCCTATGACGTTCGGCATCAGCGTGGCGCTGTTTGCGGCTACCTTCTACTTTACGAGGTTCAGAAAGGCCAACCCTATATTGGTGATGCTGATTTGCGGAGTGGCTGGTCTGCTGATATTCTAATATCTTCTATATCTTTTTTTAGTTAGCCCGAAAAAGTGGCTAATCTGCCAGTATTTCTATATCTTATTGATAATCAGCGATATACAGGCTGTCACATTGGCTTTATAGAGGCTCAATGTGACAGCCCATCTGCCAACTCTGAGCCTCAATGTAGCAGCCAGCTGAAACGGCGGGTGGGTTGCAGAGGCTTAATAATACAGCTATAAAGGCGTAACCGCACGATTACAAAGCCTCGGTAACGATATTACAAAGCCTCGGTAACGATATCACAAAGACGAGACTACACTGGCAGATACACGGACAACCATGGCAGATACCCAGACAACACTGGCAGATGCCATGGTACATAAGCCCCATAAAATAGGCATCTGTCAGCCACTTTTATCATTGAAACCCAATAAGTTACAGCGTTAGACAGTCTCAACTGGCAGATTGTTACTTCAAATCAGAAATTAAATCCGGCATAATAAATACCGAGTGAACCACCTGCTTCTCCTTTGGCGGTATCTGCATATAGTTCTTATATAGGTCGGTGAGGTAGGCATCCGGATTGGCAGGAGCCGCAAACTGTTTGCCCTCGAAGCTTATTGTAGACAGAGGGAAGACGGAGTCCTTGCGGTGCATTATGCCGTAGCCGTTGTTGATGAGGATGTTCGACATATAGGTGTCCTTGCTATGAGTGGCAAACGCCACCTTCCAGCGCAGCTTGTACCACAGATACTTAGCCCCGAAGAAGAAGAACTCTAAGAAGGCTCGCCACGAATACTGGTGCGAGTGGTGCAGTATGGAGTAGCACTTCGACATGCCCTTGCCGTACTTCTTGCAGAAGCTCTTCGACACGTTGGGATAGTCTATCATCGGGAAGATATCGACAAACAAGCCCTTGGAGTAAGGCTTGGAGAAGTCTTCGTTGCCCTCCACGTAGAACGAGTTGAGGTCGCGCACCTTCATAATAGGCTCTCTTGTAGGCTCAGTCTCAGGTGTTTGTAGGCGCAAGGTTTCCGGCAGTTCGCTTGGCGCAATCTTTGCGAAGCGGCGCGCGTCTTCCAAGGGCATGGCTATGTCGATGTCGTCGTCCCAAGGAATGAAGCCCTTGTGGCGCACGGCACCGAGCAGCGAGCCGCCGTCGAGCCAGTACTTGATGTCGTGGCGGCGGCAGATGCGGTCTATTTCTTCGAGTATGGTTATTTGCTTAAGCTGTGCGCGGCGCAGCTGCTGTTGCTTGAATTGTTCGAGATAGTTCATCTTATTTCTTACTCCTTTTGTCTTCTTACGTCAATAACCTGACCCGTGCAGTCGGAAGCCAACGTCTGCAGTGTAGCCTCAGCCACACGCTCCGGCATAAGCAGCGAGTCGTCCGGCTCGATGCCGAAGTTCTGCTGGCGCATCGGGGTCTTTGTGCGCTCCGGGTTAATGCAGTTAATCTTGATGCCGTCGCCGTCCCACTCCTGTGCCACCGCCTGCACAAAGTTTACGATGGCAGCCTTTGTAGACGAGTAGATGCTGTAGAACGCCCTACCCCTTGTGTACGAGCTTGAAGTGAAGAAGATTAGCTTGCCCTCAGTCTGCTTGAGGTACGGATAAGCCTCAAGAGCCACGTTCACGGTACCGAGGTAGTTGGTCTGCACCGCATTCTGTATCGTCTCATAATCCATGGAGGCAAGAGGCTCCTTGTTGAGCACACCGGCTGTACACACCACATAGTCGATGCGGCCAGCCTCCTCGTGCGCCTCGGTCATAGCCTTAGCCACGCTGTCGCGCTGTGCCACGTCCACCTTGTTCTCCGAACGCGAGTAAGAGAACACCTTGGCGCCACTCTCCCTAAGCATCTCCACCACATACTTGCCTATGCCGTAGCTTCCGCCGAAGACCACCGCCACCTTGTCGCGGAACACGTCGGACACGTGCTCTATGCTTTCCGGCTCGGTGTTCTTAAGCTGGAAGAGCTTGTCGAGCATATATGTATCCTCGCGGTATGTAAGCTTCATGTTGCTCTCCTCGCCACGCACCACAAACACAGGCTCGTCGGTATACTTGCGCACCACGCCGCAGTCGTCGGTAGTCTTAAATGCAGGGTCCTTCAAGGCACGCTCGTAAGCGTCGGCAATGAGCTGGCGGTCGAAAGCCTGCGGTGTCTGTCCGCGGCGCAAGCGCGAGCGGTCGGGAATGGATGTTATGCAGTCGTTGCCGTCTACCTCGATAATGGTGTCGGCAGACGGAATGGCAACGTCAATGGCACGATGCGACGAAAGGGCATCTATAACGTCGTTGACGATGCGCTGACTTACAAGCGGGCGCACCGCATCGTGGAATATAAGGTTGACGTCCTGGTTGCTGTAGGCCTGTATGGCAGAAAGCGACGAGTCGTAACGCTCCTTGCCGCCCTTAAGTATCTTCTTAACCTTGCGCCACTTGTTGCGCAGCACGATGTTCTCGAAGTCGCTTATAAGCATTGGGTTAGCCACAATGGCTATCTCGTCGATGCGCTGGTTGCGCTCGAACACGTCGACAGTGTGCTCCACCACCATCTTGCCTGCCACCTTGAAAAACTGTTTTGGGGTAGACATCCCGAGGCGCGAGCCCACGCCACCGGCAAGTATAACGGCTATATTTCTTTTCATACGTTCCTTGTTGTTTTATTTGCAAAGATAGTGCAAATCGAAGACAAAACAAAGAAATAGCGCCAATTATACGTTTTATGGGCGTATATATACAATTTGCCCCTCGCTCGGTGTTGCCAAGCGAGGGGCAAAAAGCTTTACTTCAGTCGGAAGATGTTGAGCGAGTTGGCGGGTATCTCCACCACTGCTCCATCCGTAGATGTCGTTATGAATGTCTCGGTTGGGTGTACATTCGTAGGATTGTCGATAGTGTTCTCCTCCTTGCCGTTCTTGGCAGAGAGACGTATGAGCTTGCCTGTAGATATCGACTTGCCCTTGATGCTAATCTCGGCAGTGGTGTTCTCGCTGCTCGTGTTAGTAACCTTCAGTATCACCTCGCCCGTCTTCTCGTCCAGTGTAGCGGTAGAGAATACGCCCGGCAGAGTGTTGGCGCGAAGCTTAGTGGCAAATATCTGCTTGCCGTCCAAACTTGCAAAGACGCTGTCGCCCTTAACCTTAAGCTCGATGTCGTACCAGCGGCCTGCCTCTATCGTACCCGATGCGGTTGCAACCTGACCCTTGGCGCCATCCACAATCTGCTCGATGCCGTGCTGGGTGTTGTTCCATCCGCCGAGGTTAAGCCAGCAATAGTTCTTCTCGTCTACATAGTTGAAGATTAGCATGAAGCCCTCGTTGCCGGCATCCTTGCGTGCTCTTACCTTATATATATATCCGTCGGCGGCTATCTCGCCTGGGTTAAGGCGTATGCAACTCTCGCCGTTGGATGTCTGCTTGATGATGTTGCCGTCTACCTTCCAGGTGCCATGCACGTCGGTGGGCAACTCCTGCAGAGTCATTGGCAGAGCATTGCCGCCAGCATCGGTATAGCCCTTGTCCTCAAACGAAGCCTGTGTAGTCCATGTACCCATGCCCACACGGCATACGGCTGGCTTTACGTGTGTCTCGCCGTAAGTATAAGGATTGGTTTGCTCTACCTTCAGCACGTGTGTGCCTACGTTGTTTGCCATAAGGTTCTGCACATAGTAGGACGGTGTGCCGAATACCTTGTCGGATGTAAACTGTATCATGTCGGGCGCCCACATACGGTCGTTGAGGTTGGCAAAGATAGGTGCATACGACGCCATTGTCACGATGTCGCTGTTGTTCTCGATGCCCTGCATATACACTGCCTCGCCAAGTGCGGCGTCAAGCGAGCCCATATTGCCGAAGCCCTGTGTAACGGCATACTCGCCTACGTATATCTCCGAACCCTTGCGGTTGTATGTGTCGTACTTACGGAAGTTCTCGGCAAACCAAGCCGGGTTGCGGTAGTAGTGCTCGTCGAGCAGCTCCACACTCTCCTTGCTGTCCCATGTGGGGTTGTCGTCGCCCCAAGCCACAACGTTGCCAATGAGGTGAATGTTGGGATATTTGGCAAGCACGGCATCCTTAAACTTCTTGAAGCGCTCGTAGTAGTGGTCGCTCTGAAGCGCAGGGTCGGGCTGGTTGTTCTCGTTGCCTATCTCAAGATACTCGATGTTGTATGGCTCGGGATGTCCGTTCTTGGCACGCAGGGCGCCATACTTGCTTGTTACTGGGCCATTGGCATACTCAAGAGCGTTCATACACTCGTCTATCCAAGGCTGTATGCTGTCCACAGGCGTCATGCCGCCGTGCCACAAACCTACGTTGACAACGTATAGGGGCTTGGCGTTGAGGTCCTCGGCAAGCTGCAAGTACTCGTCAAAGCCCATGCCGTCGCTTGTGCGGTAGCGCCAGTTGACGTTCTTGTGTCCGGGGCGCTGCTCAATAGGACCGATGGTCTTCTCCCAGTGAAAAGCATTCTCCGGCGACTCCTGTCCCTCGACGTAGCAACCACCCGGGAAGCGCACAAACTTGGGGCGGATGTTGTAGAGCAGCTGGGCGAGGTCGGGACGCAGACCATTGGGGCGGTTCTTGAACGTCGGTGGGAAGAGGCTTACAACGTCGAGCGTAACGCTGCCCTTGCCGTCGAACACCAGCTCAAACTGGGCCTTAGGGTCGTTGGCGTTGGCTGTAAGCTCGGCGGTATGCTTACCCCACTTCTTGCCGATGGCTGCGTCGATAGCTGTCTCGGCATATACGGTCTTGCCGTCGGCACTTACAAGGCGAGCCTTCAGGCCTCCCTTATAGTTGCCCTTTGCAAAGAGCGACAGCTTATAGGTTCTGCCCTGCACGGCGTTGATGCCCCAGAAGCCCTCGTTTATGAGGGATGCCGTGGCAGCCTTGTCGGCTTTTACGGTTAGCTGCAGAGCCTTGCCCTGTGCGTTGTTGAGCAGAGCCTTGCTAACGAGCTGGGTTGCGATGCTTGCTCCGTTGGCTGCCGACGTGCGCCATGTAGGTATGGCGTTGTCGCTGTCCTCAAACGAGCGGTTGCTTATAAGCTCGGCATACAGTCCGCCGTCGGCAGCGTGGTTAATGTCCTCGAAGAAGATGCCGTACAAACTGGGCGACACCTTGATGCCCGGATTGGCGGCATCCACGTTTATCTTTACTTGGGCGTTGGCTGCAAGAGACGATGCGAGCAACGCCGCGAGAAGTATTTTGTTGCGTTTCATTGATTTATGAAGTTATTATTGTTATCACAGTGTGGGCCAGCCATCAGCCGTCCACGTTATCTTCTTTTGTATCAGCAGGGGCACACCATTCTTAGGTATGCTGTATCCGTGACACACAAACCAGTCGGCATCGCCGAACGAATAAGCCGAGCAATGGCCTGCCGCCTCAAACTCGCGCTTGTCGCCTTGGATGACGATAGTGCCTCCACCCTGACGCATGTCCTTGCCGTTGCGGTCGCGGTACGGACCCGCCACCTTCTTGCTTCTGCCCACCGCTACACGGTAGTTGCTCTTCGAGCCGCGGCAGCAGTAGTCCCAGCTAACAAAGAGGTAGTAGTAGCCGCCGTGCTGCATGATGAACGGAGCCTCAATGGCATTGGTTCCGGCAAACTGGGATGTAGGGTTTGGCTCTACATTGGTGTCGCCCTCGGCATGGCGTCGGGCTATGGTAAAGGGCTTGGCGCCACGCTTTACGTGCATGGTGCGGTCGAGCTGCACCATCTGTATGCCGTCCCAGAAGGAGCCCCACGTCATCCACGGGTTGCCCTTCTTGTCGACGATGATATTGGGGTCGATGGCGTTCCAGTTGTCGCGGTCGCCCTTTGAGGCCACTACGCAACCCTCATCCTTCCACCCGTCGGCATTGGCAAGCGACGTATTGCTTAGCAATCCGATAGCCGATGTGTTCTTGCCGAATGTAGAGCACGAGTAGGTAAGATACCACTTGTCGCCGTACTTGATGACGTCGGGTGCCCAGATGTGGGTGTCGAAGCCTGGCACGCTGTCGCGGGTCCATGCCGGAATCTTACCTGCGGGCAGCACGCCGTCGGGCTTGATGGTCCAGTGGCGGCGGTCGGTAGACGTCATCTGCGTTATCCCGTGACCGGTGCAGTAGAGGTAGTACTTGCCGTCCTCAAACGCCATAACGGGGTCGTGCACCATCGGGGTGTCTACCACGAGGGGCGCGGTGGGCGTTTGGGCAAGGGCGGTATGGGTAATTGGGGCTAAGAAGGCAGCCCCAATTAAGTATTTGCCAAGTATCATAAACTACGATTGTTGTTATTAAAAGAACCGTATCTCCACACACTTACTTGTTGAAGAACTTGCGTCCATTAACCACAACAATGCCCTTGTAAGAGCGGTCTACCTGCTGGCCGTTGAGGTTATACCACTTGCCCTCGCTCTCTGCCTTCTTTGTGATGACAACAGGAGTTTTGATGCCAGTAGCTATACCCGAACCGTCGATGTACGAACCTTCGTTGACGAAGAACAGTGTAACGTCCGACTGGTTCTGAACGAGCTTCATTGTGAACGAGTAGTTGTATACCTTCTCTGCCTTTGTGGTGATGGTAGACACTACCTTGACAACATTGCCTGTGGTAAACTCGACGTTCATGTCAACCAACGAGCCGTCCATATCGTCCTTGAATGTATCCCAGTTGTACTCGCTCTTCATTGTGAAGTCGATGTTTGAGGTGTTCTCGGCTGTATTGCCGCCAGCTGCCGCAAACCATCCGTAGTTGTCGGCACGCAGTGCGAAGTGCTCGGCATAACCCTCGGCGCCACGCTCGGCTGTGGCAGCAACGAGGCACCAGTTGTTCCAGTTGGCCTTCTTGTTGCTGTAGTTGTAGAACTTAAACTCTGCCTTGCCACCCTTCTTAAGTTTGTAGTAGTCCTTAGAGAAGTTTACCCAGAACGGTGCGTCAGTGTTCTTCTGCATCGACTCGGGATAGTATACCTGTGCGTCTGCCGCTACATCAGCCTCAACTTTGAGGGTATAGTCCTTGGTGTATACATAGTTGTCCTTGCTTATGGTCATTGTCATCGTTACCTCGCCCTTGCCCGTAACGGTGCCGTCGGATGTGAGAACCGACTCGTTGCCCGACTTCCAAGACACGTTGGCGCCAAGCAAACCCTCTGTAGGCAGAGTCAACGACTCTTCTATAACGGTACCGTCGTCGAACGGAAGGCTCATCTTGTTGGCTGTATACTTGATGGCTGCCTTGGCGTCTGCCTTTACAGCCCATACCTGCTGCTGCTTAGTGTAGTTCTTCTGACCAAGAGTGGTCGAACCGCTTGACGATGAAAGAGCAGATATAGCGACGGCAGGAATGTTGGTATAGTCGATTGTCTGACGAACCAGAACACCACGATATACCACGCCGTTGATTGTGAGGTGGATATAGTCGGTGCCGGCTGTGCGCTCCCATGTACCCTTTTCGGCACCTGTAATGGTGCCGTCGGCATTGAGGCGGATGTTTACCGGTGTTTCGTAAGCCTTGTTCTTGGTGTCCTGTCCATACTCGTGACGCATAAACTGGTAGTCGCCGGCTATCTCGCTATCGGCTATGGAAGCCTTTGTAGCGATGTCGTTGTTGGTGATGGTCTCGCCGTCAAACTCGAACGGAGCTGCCATAATCCAACCCTCGTCGTTGAGGAAGAGCTGATGTACACGTACCTGATGGCCCTCGCCCTGGTTGCTGAAGCGCGAGTGGTATACCACGAACGAGCGTCCCTGCTTGTCGTTGAAGGCTGAGTTGTGGCCCTGTGCTATCTCGGCACCCGACATCGGGTCCCACTTGTAGCCGCCAAAGAGCAGCACGCCGCGGTTGTCGGCAGCCTTGGCGCCATAGTTCAGCAAGTAACGGCTGGTAACAGCCGATGTGCCGTTGCAGTCAACGTAAGGTCCTTCGGGCTTGTCCGAACGGAACACACGCATCTGATAACCGCCATTACTTTCAAGTCCGCCGTAGCTCATAAAGAGGAAGTAGTGCGAACCTATCTTCTCAATGTAGCTTGCCTCGCCCGATACATAGTAGCCACCGGCTATCTTCTTGCCAAAGTAGGGGTCGCTTGTAGTATTGGCATTGGCAGCACCTGGGGTGGCAGCCTTGCCATTAATCTCGTATGGGAAGGTGTAAGTGTAGTCGCGCAGACCGTTGGTCTTGTCGAGCTTAAGCAAGAAGATGCCACCCGACCATGAGCCGTAGCTCATCCAAAGATTGTCGTTATCGTCGTAGAAAACGCATGGGTCGATACAGTTGGGCCAGAACGAGCCCCACTTGTCGCCTACGTTATATCGCTGTGGCAGCGATGTCTCACCGGTAGCAATAGCAAGGTCGGTGTTCTTCCAGTCGTTGGCGGCAGCATACGAGTTGTGGGCATACTTGCCAAAGAAGCCCGAGAACACTACCGGACCCTGATACTTCCACGGACCCTCGATGTTGTCGCTTGTGAAGCATACTATGCTTGAGCACCAGCTGCCGCCGTTAAGGCTCATATACATGCACCACTTCTTCATCGTCTTGTTGTAGACAACGTCGGGCGCCCACTGCATTCCCTTGACCGTGTTGCCCTTCTTCTGCCATCCGTTGGCGTCGAAGTTGCCGAAGGTTACGCTCTTTCCGGTGTAATCCTTAACCGATGTAATGGCGTGTGTGGTATAAGCTTGCGAGAAGTTGACAAG
>USCM01000025.1 GCA_900553155.1 uncultured Prevotella sp.
TGAAGATTGTGGACAATGCGGCTGAGGCCCTTGCCAATCTAATAATGAATATGGTGCGTGTATCCGATCCTGATACCGTGGTGCTTGGTGGTGAGATGGTTGCCGATGGCTATCTGCTCGATTGTATCAAGGGCAAGCTCAATAAGGTCACTATGCGCTTTGTAACCAATGGGGTAGTGATGACGATGCTCAACCCTCAGTTTATCAACCTCCTTGGGGCCGGTGCTGTGGCAATAGATGGTATGTCTGAAAATATATAACAACTAAATACACTAAACTTATGAAACGATTTGTATTGTTCTTCCTCATGCTGTTCGTAGCCATTACGTCGGTAGACTCAAAGCCCACTGAAGGCCTGCGCCGTGTACTTGCCATATCTGAAGCTAACACTCCGCATCAAGGCTTTTGCGATGCGGCACACAGGTGGTTTGATGCCCATTCGGCTGAATTAGGCATAAAGGTAACTTATATAGCCGATCTTAGCAGAACAAAGAAAGGATATCTCGACCAGTTTGATGCCATTGTGCAACTTAACTATCCTCCCTATGCCGCACCTCATGCCTGGAGCAAGGCGGCAGCAGCCGACTTTGAGCGCTATATCGACGAGGGGCATGGTGGCTATGTAGGATTTCATCATGCCTCGTTGTTGGGCGACATCTTTGGAGCAGGCAATATGTGGCAGTGGTTCAGCGACTTTATGGGCGGCATACGCTGGAAGGGATATGTATCAACTCTTGCTGATGCTACCTGTTGTGTAGAAGACGCGCGCCATCCGGTTATGCTTGGTGTGCCCGACACATTCCGCATTACAAAGGACGAGTGGTATACTTACAACCATTCGCCGCGCCCTAATGTGCGTGTTCTTGCCCATGTAGACGAAGCAAGCTACACACCTGCTTCGGACGTGAAGATGGGCGACCACCCCGTAATATGGACCAACGAGCATAAGCTGGCACGCAATGTCTACTTCCAAATAGGCCATTCTGCCGAATTGTTTGACAATCCGTCGTTTGTTAAGATGTTCTCCAATGCCGTGCGTTGGAGTCTCGGCGACAATCTCAATGCGTCTTCCAATATATCTGCCCCAACCGGACATGCTGCCGACTATGCACCTGCTCCCAGATTTCGTGCCTTGCTGTTGTGGAACCCTACGGCAGAAGAGGCCCATGTGCAGTTTGCCAAGGATGCTCAGCGTTTCTTCCATAAGCTAACCTTCGGCGATGGATATCGACTTGACGTTACAACCGATTTTCATGCCTATGTGGACAGTCTGCAACTGTATAGTGTCATAATTATGGCAAATGCCCAGCCTAAGGGCGATGCCGATCGTGCTGCCTTTCAGCATTATATGGAGAATGGTGGAGGCTGGGTAGGTTTTCATGCCGCAGGCTACAACGACAAGCATACCAACTGCTGGCCTTGGCTTAACGAGTTTCTCGGATGTGGGGTGTTCTATTGCAATAATTGGCCACCACAGCCAGCACTTGTAGAGAACGATCGTCCCGACCATCAGGTAATGTCTACTTTGCCTGTTAGCTATGTTGCTCCGGCAAGCGAGTTCTACCAATGGAATCCTAGTCCGCGTCAAAACACCAACGTGGAGGTGCTGCAATCAATATCCCCAAAAATGTATCCCTTTGGTATAAAAGATGTGGTGAAGTGGGGCGACTTTCCCATTGTATGGACTAACACCAAGTATCGTATGATATATCTCAATATGGGGCATGGAGACGAGGGTTTTATAGATGCTACACAGAATCTGCTCTTCACCAATGCTTTTCGTTGGGTGGTAAGCCGTGACCCAAAGGGCAATCCTTTTGTCAACAAGTAATCCACACCACTTTAAACATTTGCTACTATCTGTTAATATCTGTTGTGTTCGCACACACAGCCTTGCTCTATATCAATAAAACGGCTAAAAGATGCTAAATAAATGGTGAAATGTTTGCGCACACAAGAAAAGTTAGTACCTTTGCATCGTCAAAAGGTTAATAGATTGTTTAGGTTAGTAGTAATAGATTTAGGTTTTTAGTTATTAGGTTTAAGGTAAATTGAACGATTGTTTAACAGGTAACGATGAGAGTCCGTGAGGATTTTCATTCCTACGAAAAGATTTTTAGTTAAACATACGCATGACGGCGCAGCTCGATGAGAGTTGCGCCGTTTTGTTTTAAGCCTCGTTTCAACATCGTATCACGCTCATTTTGGCACAGGAACGAGCCCATTTAGATACATTATCACGTTATTTGGGGCATAATACCACACATGTGGTATACCAAATAACCATATTATGCTATTGTGTGACAGGTAGGTTTGTCGTAACTTTGCAATCGTGAAAACAAGATAATTGAATCACGATAAATAATAACAATTAAATAAAGAAAGGGCAAAAACATGAGCAACAAGAAACTACACTTTGAGACACTCCAACTCCACGTAGGTCAGGAACAGCCAGATCCGGCAACCGACGCACGCGCCGTGCCTATCTACCAGACCACAAGTTACGTGTTCCGCAACTCGCAGCACGCTGCCGACCGCTTCGGTCTGCGCGACGCAGGCAACATCTACGGACGTCTTACCAACTCTACACAGGGTGTCTTCGAAGACCGTGTGGCTGCCCTTGAGGGTGGTGTGGCTGGTCTTGCCGTAGCTTCGGGAGCTGCCGCCGTGACCTATGCCTTGCAGAACATCTTGCAGAATGGCGACCACATCGTAGCCGCCGACAACCTTTATGGAGGCTCGTTCAACCTCATAACCCACACCCTCACCACACAGGGTATAACCAATACCATCGTCAATGTAAATGACCTTGAGGCTCTGGAGGCTGCCATACAGCCCAACACCAAGGTGGTGTATGCAGAGACATTCGGCAATCCTAACTCGGACGTAACCAATCTTGAGGCTGTGGCTGAGGTGGCACATCGCCACAACATACCATTCATTGTAGACAACACCTTCGGCACACCTTATATTATACGTCCTATCGAGCACGGAGCCGACATTGTGGTACACTCTGCCACCAAGTTCATCGGCGGACACGGTTCGAGCCTCGGCGGTGTGATTGTAGACGGTGGAACATTCGACTGGAAAGCCAATGCCGACAAGTATCCAACGCTTGCCAAGCCCGACCCCAGCTATCATGGAGCCGTATTTGCCGACGTTGCTGGCAAGGCTGCCTTCGTTACACGTATACGTGCCGTCATCCTTCGCGATACTGGTGCAACCATCTCACCGTTCAACGCATGGATTCTGCTTCAGGGACTTGAGACCCTCTCGCTCCGTGTGGAGCGCCATGTAGCCAATGCGCTCAAGGTTGTGCAGTATCTTGCCAACAACCCCAAGGTAGAGAAGGTCAACCATCCGTCGCTGCCCACACATCCCGACCACGAGCTGTACCAGAAGTACTTCCCCAACGGCGGTGGCTCTATCTTCACTTTCGAGATTAAGGGCGGACAGGAAGCAGCGTGGAAGTTTATCGACCACTTGAAGATATTCTCGCTCCTTGCCAATGTTGCCGACGTCAAGAGTCTGGTGATACACCCAGCCACAACCACCCACTCGCAGATGTCGCCGGAGGAACTTAAGCAGCAGCACATTACCCCGTCTACCGTACGTCTAAGTGTAGGTGTGGAGCATATCGACGACATTATCGACGATTTGCAGCAGGCGTTCGACGCCATTTAAGGAGCCATTCGATGCCGATTAAGCCGACATTCGATGCCGTTCGATATGTATAACAATTAAAAAAGATATATTATGACCAAGATAGCAAAGAAACTAACCGAGCTAATCGGCAATACACCGCTGCTCGAACTTGACGCCTTTTCGCAGAAGCGCAATTTGGAAACGCCTATCATCGTAAAGGTTGAGTTCTTCAACCCGGGCGGCAGCGTTAAAGACCGCGTGGCACTTGCCATGATTGAGGATGCCGAGCGCAGCGGCAAGCTGCGTCCCGGCGCAACCATCATCGAGCCTACAAGTGGCAACACGGGTGTGGGTCTGGCGCTTGTGTCGGCCGTCAAAGGATATAAGCTCATTTTGACAATGCCCGAAACAATGAGTGTCGAGCGCCGTAATCTTGTGAAAGCTTACGGCGCCACTGTAAAGCTTACGCCGGGCAAGGACGGTATGGCAGGGGCGATACGTGCTGCCGAGGAGCTGCGCGACGCTACACCAGGCGCCGTCATACTGCAGCAGTTTGAGAATCCAGCCAATCCGCAGCGCCACTACGAAACCACCGGTGTGGAGATTTGGAATCAGACCGATGGCAAGGTTGACATCTTTGTGGCTGGTGGGCACCGGCGGAACGGTGTCGGGCATCGGCAAGCGCCTTAAGGAGAACAACCCAGCCGTGCAGATTGTGGCTGTAGAGCCAGCCTCGTCGCCAGTGTTGAGTGGTGGCAAGAGCGGTCCGCACAAGATTCAGGGCATTGGTGCCGGCTTTGTGCCAAAGACCTACAACCCTGATGTTATCGACGAGGTGCTGCAGGTGGAGAACGACGACGCCATTCGCACGGGTCGCGAGCTTGCTGCCGAGGAAGGTCTGCTTGTGGGCATAAGCTCGGGTGCTGCGGTATACGCTGCCACACAGCTTGCCAAGCGTCCTGAGAACAAGGGCAAGCGCATCGTGGCATTACTGCCTGATACGGGCGAGCGTTATCTGTCTACTGTGCTGTATGCCTTCGACGAATATCCGCTGTAAAAGCAAGGAAGCCTTAGTGACGATGTTACAAAGCCTTGGTAACATCGTTACTAAGGCTTTGTTGGCTGGTCAGTAAGGCTTAGTTAGAACGGCGGTAAGAAATTATCTGCCACTCTGCAACCATCTGCAACCATCTGCCACCCTATCTGCCACCGCACAACTATAAGAGTATCAATGTGTTATAAGGATATTTTGCCAAAGGTTGCAGATGGCAGATAAAAACAAAAACTGTTTTCGCTAATTGTTTTTAGGTATTGCTTTATTGTATGTTTTTGCTTAATTTTGCAAACTCAAATCAATGACATATATATCCTAACAAATATATGAAAACTAAAACATATCCAGGCAAGACCATTGGAACATTGCTTATCGTCTTGCTTCTTATGCCCCTTGGGCATGCGCTTATGATTATTATGGAGCACTACCTTGCTCCAACTGTACTTCACTATTCGGCTTTTGCCATGGGCTTCCTCGGTCTTGTCATCACCATTTGGGGTGTCTTTGTCAAGGGCGACACACGCCAGACGTGCTTCGGCTTGGCTGGTTCGGTGCTCTTCTGGACCGGTTGGGTAGAGTTTCTGCTTGCCTATTATGCCCAACGCTACGGCGTACACTGCGACCTCGTGGGCAACGGCATCGTCGAGACCGTTAGCCATTATGTCAACGGAGTGGCTGTAGACCATAGCTTTACCATCAACGGCGAGCCGCTTGAAAGCTTCTCCCGTGCCGAGCTTAAGGAACTGCGAGGCTCGCGTCCCGAGTATCTCATAATGCCGGCAACCTTCGGTATGTGGATGATGTTTGTGGTGCTCTACTTGTTCTGCACCCGCAACGGCTGCCTCTTCCTGCACTGGATACAGAAGCGTTGCGGCATTAATAATAATGTGGAGCTGCGTCCGATGGCTTATCATCCCAGCATCGTTATGTTTATGGAGTGGAACATTATGATGTGGGGCTTGTACCTCTTGCTTATGTTCTGCTACGACCCCGTGTTCCTTGGCGACCACCATCCCGTAACCTACATCGTTGCGGCGGTATGCCTTATTGGTTCGGTGCTGATGTTCAAGAAGCATCTGCGCATAGCCAACTGGGGCAGAAGCATCCGCATGGCTTATGCCACGGTCATTGTGTTCTGGACCTTTGTGGAGGTGGCAGCGCGCAACGGCATGTTCAAGGAGATTTGGGTGGACCCTATGCACCACATCGTGGAAATGGTGGGTGTGCTCGTGCTGTTCGTGGGGCTTGTTGTGGGCTATTGGCTGTATAATGCCAAGGATAGTCAGGAGGTCAAGGAGCAGTAGTGCGTTGGCTCATCCACTATAGTGCTGAAATCATCATTTATTAGTATTGTGGGTTTGGTTAAATGTTGCGACCTTTGCACCCGCAAAACAGTAAACAATAATTATTCAACAGAAAAGAAATGAAGAAAATCTTTACTCTCCTTGTTGCCATACTGTCGGCAACAACCATGATGGCACAGATGCATGGTGCTTTGAAGTTTGTTGGTGCCTCTACAATGCAGGTATCTACCCAGAACCTCTCAAGTCCAAGCGACACCATATCATTCGTTATGAACGATATGACATCAGGCGATATAACGCTGCCCGAGATGAAGGGTATGGCTACAATACCGTCGTTCACCATCAAGGGAGCCACCTTCTCTATGGGAACCAACCACGTTGTTGAGTTTGCCGACCAGCAGTTTGCGTCTACCGTAACAGTTAATGGTGCCGAGAAGAAGATAACAGGCACATCGCTCAGCGGAACCTATAATATGGCAGACAACTCGTTCTCGCTTACAGCCGTGTTCACTTATGGCTCAATGCCTATGCCTATAACATACAGTGTCAAGGGCTACTACGTAAAGGCAGTGTCTGGCGCCATAAGCGTGACGGTAGGCGGTGCTTACACATACGACAACTCTAACGTTACGTACAACCTGCGCAAGTATAAGGATGGCGACGTGGAGAAGCTCGATGTAGAGGTGCCTTACTATACCCTCGACAACACCGTTATGGGCAACCTCAGCCTGGGCAAGTATGTTGTAAAGGGCCTTCTATACGACGAGGCAAAGGGTGGTTTCTACCGCGACTATGCCAACGACGGACTCTCCTTCCACTTTACAGCCGTTAAGGGCGACAAGAAGACAATGGATGGCGACTATACTTTCAACACCGAAAAGCCCAACAACATCCTCGTTAAGTACAACGGCACATCGGTAGAGCAGATAGTCAATACATTCCAGATAGGTACCATGCCTATGGGCGTTGTCTCTACCTTCAGCACCAGTACCACCGGCATCAACGGTGTACACGTAGCTAATAAGCCTAACGACGGCAAGATGTACAACCTTGCAGGACAGCGTGTGGGCGACGACTATAAGGGTATTGTGATTGTAAACGGAAAGAAATATCTTAAGAAGTAAATGAACATTCGTACATTCTGCCATGCAGTGTGGGTGTCTTTGGTTGGCATTTGCGCCATTGGGCTTACATCATGCACCGGCATCTTTGACGACATATACGATCAACCACAAAATGAGCTGGCCCCTGCAAAGGGTCAGCTTATTGTTGATGCTACAAGCTGGACCAACTGGTACTACATCGACCTCAAGCACTTGCAGCAGCTAACAGAGGCTGGCGACGACAAAGCCTTGCTCAAGGCGCAAACCGAGCACGAGGCTTGGCCAATACCGATGACGCTTACCGGCGAGAGCGACGGCCACTCGGGACAATACCTCTACTGGTTTGACGTGCTTGGAGAGGGTATCGACCACAACGAGTTTCGCTCGTACACGCCGTGCGACGCCCAGCCCGAACCTGCCGAATGGACCTTTGCAATACACCGCAACAACGTGCGCACCAACGGCGGAGCCGTATTGAAGACTCAGTATACGTCGATGGACCAGTTGCCCCAATCGAGCGAAGCCTTCAAGAACGAGACGTTTGTGGAGGACGAGTGGAGCGAGAAGGAGGTGTGGGACAATCAGGACCAGATGCTCTTGGGGCTTGTACCCTCGCAAGGCATAAACATCAACACCGTGCTGTCGTCGTGGTTAGAGTTCAAGTTTAATATTCCGCCCGATTATATTCCCGACAGCCATGTCTTTATTTTGCGTCTTAAGGACGGCACCTATGCCGCATTGCAGCTTGCCAACTATCTGTCGCCGGCAGGCAAGAAGTGCTGGCTCACAATCAATTACAAATATCCGTATTAATAGACATATATGGTCAAGAGATACTCTTTGCTCTTTATATCTGGTTGCCTGCCACTGCTCGCTGCGGCTCAGGTGCAGCACGGCTCGGTTGTTGCAGAAACCCAACTCGACTCCATCTTCCGTCAGTACGACCTCGACGAGGTAGTAGTTACAGGCACGCGCACCCCGAAGTTTCTTAAGGACACCCCCATACAGACACGCGTCATCACCTCTGCCGACATTGCCAAGCTCGACGCCACCAACGTGCAGGACCTCCTTCAGCAGGAGTTGCCAGGTGTAGAGTTTTCGTACTCAATGAACCAGCGTACCCACCTCAACTTCTCTGGATTTGGCGGACAGAGCATACTCTTCCTCGTGGACGGCGAGCGTCTTGCCGGTGAGACAATGGACGATGTAGACTTTACGCGCCTTACGATGGACAACGTGGAGCGCATAGAGATTGTAAAGGGTGCGGCATCGGCACTTTACGGCAGCAGCGCGTCGGGCGGCGTGATAAACATCATCACCAAACCTCAACGGACGTCTTGGCAAGCACGGCGAGCAGCGCTACGGCGCAACGCTCGGACTGAGCGGCAAGCATTGGAGCAACCTGCTATCAGCCAACTATAATGCCAAGGACAACTACTCGGTAGAGAGCGCAGCCAATCCTGTAACACGTGTAATATCAACCATATATGGCGACAAGACCGTCAACACACGCGAGCAACTGACGTGGACCCCGTCGTCGGCGCTTAGCTTTACGGGTAGGGCAGGCTACTTCTTCCGCGAGACAACCCGCACCATAGGGCAGCCCGAACGCTACCGCGACTTCAGCGGCGGATTGCGTATGAACTGGACTATGTCGGCTTTCGACCAGTTGCGCCTTAACTATTTGTTCGACCAGTACGACAAGTCGAACTATCAAACTGTGCGCCGCCTTGACATACGCTCGTACAGCAACGTGCAGAACACGGTGCGTGCATTGTATAGCCACGAGTTTGAGGGAGGCGACGTGCTTACCGTCGGTTCCGACTATATGCACGACTATCTCTTTAACCCCTATCTTGAGGGGTCATCGTGCGAGCAAGATTGCTTCGACGTGTTTGCCCAATACGACTGGATGGTAAGTAACAAGGTGGAGATAGTGGGAGCCTTGCGGTACGACTACTTCTCGGATGGAAGCCAGTCGAACGTAACGCCAAAGCTCAATCTGTGCTATCGTCCCACACGCCGTCTGACGTTGCGTGCCGGATATGGCATGGGCTTCCGCGCCCCGACGCTTAAGGAGAAATACTACAACTTCGATATGGTAGGCATCTGGATTGTGGAGGGCAACAAGGACCTTAAGGCAGAGAAGAGCCACAACTTCAACCTCTCTGCCGAATACGTCCGCGGCCATTACGACTTTACGGCATCCGTATACTATAACCTTGTGCATAACAAGCTTTCCACGGCGGCGCCCTACTTCAAGTCGGCCACCGACAAGTTGCCGTATCTTCCCTATGCCAACCTCGACAACTACAGCGTGTGCGGAGGCGAGGTAGGGGTGCAAGCCCGTTGGGACAATGGCTTGTCGGCACGCTTGACATACGCCTACACCAAGGAGCACCTGCCCAAGGACAAGGAGGGCAACACCATAAACAACCAGTACATCCCGGCGCGCGAGCATGCGCTCAATGTGCGTGCCGACTACGACCACCGTTTCTCCAAGCATTATGCCTTGAGCCTCGGCATCAACGGCCGTGCTATGTCGGGCACAAGCAACGTGGAGTATAAGAACTACTACGATGTGGCTGAGGGTACGATAAGGGTAGATTATCCGGCGTATACCATGTGGAAGCTGTCTGCCACACACACAATAGGCAAAGCGATAAAGCTGACAACAGCCTTGGACAATCTCTTCAACTACCGTCCAAAGTACTATTATCTCAACTGTCCGCTTACTGATGGCATAAACTTCCAGGTTGGAGTGTCGATAGACATAGACAAGTTCTAATTTTTCTTTTCTTTCTACAATAATTGCAGCATTGGTACGTTATAAATAATGTAATATTACACAATACATTATTAAGATAACGTACCAATGATTGATTATATTAAAGGCGAACTGGCAGAGCTTACTCCGGTTCAGGCTGTTGTGGAGGCATACGGTGTAGGTTATGCCATGAATATATCCCTTAACACATACGAGGCAATACAGGGCAAGAAGGACGTAAAGCTGTATGTACACGAGAGTCTTGTCACTGGCGGCCGCGACGACAGCTACACCTTTTTTGGCTTCGCCTCCAAGCAGGAGCGCGACCTTTACCGTTTGCTTATAACCGTGTCGGGTGTAGGTGCCAACACAGCACGTATGATTCTTTCGTCGGCGTCTCCAGCCGAACTTGCCAATGCCATATCCACCGGCAACGAGCGTCTGCTTAAGGGTGTAAAGGGCATCGGACTTAAGACGGCGCAGCGCATCATCGTCGACCTTAAGGACAAGATACTGTCGCTTGGCATTGCCCAGGAGGTATCGGCAGGCACCGTGGCAGGCTCTACCATCCCCGTCGACGTGCGCGACGAGGCTGTTGCAGCCCTCACCATGCTTGGCTTCTCGCCGGCTCCTACCGCCAAGGTTGTCACCGCCATACTTACCGACGACGCTTCGCTTACGGTAGAGCAAGTGGTGAAGCTGGCGCTCAAGCAGATAAAGTAATCTTGCTTGCACACAATAATATATATACAAATACGTTATTATATAATTAATTGTATACCAACAATAGCGTCAGTAAAAAGGATTAATGAATTTGCTCAACAATATAATAAAGCCATTACTTAACTTACATATCCGTGTCTTTTCGGTTCGAACGTTAGTCGTCGTCCTTGTGATGTCGACCATAGCTGCGTATGCCATGACGCAGACACCTCTGCGCTTGTCGCAGCAACGCAGGCGCGCGGCGGCAGAGCAGCGTAGGGCTGCCGATGCCACCCAGAAGCAAGCCGATGCCAAGAACCATAAGGACACGCTTGCCGTAACGGCGCAACCGTTGCTTGCCGACGACGACTCCATACCCGACTCGCTATTGCATCCGCGCTGGCAGATACAGCGCACGCTGCCTATAACTCTCGACGACCTATCGCAGGGCGCCGCCGACCTCAAACGCCCCGACAACCTTAAGCAGCAGGTAGAGTATAACGACTCTATCGACCGATACGTCATTGGCTCCAAGATATCCGATACGTACATCAATGCCCCGGTGATGATGACGGCACAGGAGTATATGAAGTGGAGCGAGCGCAAGCTGATGCAAGACTTCTTCCGCAAGAAGAACGACGAGATATACCAAGCCAAGGGCAAGGAGAAGTTCGACTTTACCGATATGCACTTCGACCTCGGTCCGGCAGAGAAGATCTTTGGTCCGGGTGGTGTGCGCATCAAGACTCAGGGTACAGCCGAGCTTAAGTTTGGCGCAACGATGAAGAACATCGACAACCCGTCGCTGCCGGTGCGCAACCGCAAGACCACCACTATGGACTTTGACGAGAAGGTGAACCTTAACCTCAACGGACGTGTTGGCGATAAGGTAAACCTCAACCTCAACTATAACACCGACGCAACCTTCGACTTTGACGCCCAGAGCCTTAAGCTTAAGTACGACGGCAAGGAAGACGAGATAGTGAAGCTGGTTGAGGCTGGCAACGTGTCGTTTCCCTCCAACTCGTCGTTGATAAAGGGAGCCTCGTCGCTCTTCGGTCTGCGTACCGACTTGCAGTTTGGCAAGTTGAAGCTACAACTCGTGGCTTCGCAGAAGAAGTCGTCTACCAAGAGCGTGTCGTCAAAGGGTGGCAAGCAGTTTACCCCGTTCGAGATAGCTGCCGCCAACTACGAGGACAACCGCCACTTCTTCTTGGCGCAGTACTTCCACGACCGCTACGACGAGTCGATGCGAAGTCTGCCCAACCTTACATCCGGAGTGAAGATAAACCGTGTAGAGATATGGGTGACCAACAAGACAGGAACCACCGCCAACACCCGTAACATCATCGCCCTTACCGACTTGGGCGAAAACCGCACTGTGTCTAATCAGCAGTGGGGTGTGACGGGGCAGCCCGTACCGTCAAACGCCGCCAACTCGGAGTACTCGTCGATGACGTCGCAGTATGTTGCCGCACGTAATATTGACGAGACATCAACCGTGCTCGACGGTATACCGGGATTTCATGGAGGCAGCGACTACGAGAAGCTTGAGAAGGCCCGACTGCTCAATTCGTCCGAGTATACGGTCAACACGTCGCTTGGATATGTATCGCTTAAGACACAGCTGCAAACCGACCAGGTGCTTGCCGTGGCATACGAGTATACCTACGGCGGACAGACCTATCAGGTGGGCGAGTTTGCGAGCGACATCACCGACGCCTCGCAAGCACTCTTCGTAAAGTCGCTTAAGAACACCTCCAACAATCCGCAGCAAGGCAACTGGGGCTTGATGATGAAGAACGTGTACTATCTTGCTTCATCGGTAGAGAAGGAGAAGTTTCGTCTCGACGTCAAGTTCCAGAGCGATACGGCAGGTGTATACCTTACCTATATTCCCGAGCCACAGGTTAAGGACCAGACTATCATAAAGCTCCTTGGTGCCGACCGACTGGACAACAACAATAAGGCACACCCCAATGGCTACTTCGACTATGTTGAAGGCTACACCGTCTCTAACGGTCGTGTGTTCTTCCCCGTAGCCGAGCCTTTCGGCAAGTATATGTACAACTACCTCGTCAGTAGGGGAGTGGCAGCCGACCAGGCGTCCAAGTATGCCTTTACCGAACTGTACGACTCTACCAAGACTGTGGCAAAACAGATAGCCGAGAAGGACAAGTATGTGCTTATGGGCCAGTTCCGTGGCACATCCGCCAACGTCATATCTACCGGAGCCTACAACATTCCGCAAGGTTCGGTGGTGGTAACGGCAGGCGGTATAACCCTTGCCGAGGGTACCGACTACTCGGTAGACTACTCGGGCGGCGAGGTGACAATACTCAACCAGAGCATCATCGACGCCGGAACACAGGTGAACGTGTCGCTTGAGAGCAACACCGACTATGCCCAGCAGCGCAAGACGATGTTCGGTATGAACTGGGAGTACGACTTCTCGAAGAACTTCCAGCTGTCGGGTACCATACAGCATCTGTCCGAACAGGCGCTTACCAACAAGGTGAATATGGGCAGCGAACCGCTAAACAACACCCTGTGGGGTCTTAACATCAACTGGAAGAAGGAGAGCCAGTGGCTCACCAACATGCTCGACAAGTTGCCCTTCCTGCACCTTACGCAGCCCTCGCAGATATCGTTTACGGGCGAGTTTGCCCAGCTTATAGCCGGACAGAGCAGCGGAACGCAGGACAACGCATCGTATATAGACGACTTTGAGGAAGCCAAGAACACTATAGACGTAAGCACACCGACGTCGTGGATATTGTCGTCGGTGCCGTCGATGTTCCCCGAGTCGTCCGACAAGAGCACGTTGCGCTCTGGCTTCAACCGCTCGCTAATGGCGTGGTACTACATCGACCCACTATTTACACGCCGCTCGTCGTCGCTCACACCAGGGCATATCAAGAGCGACCTCGACCAGCTTAGCAACCATTATGTGCGCGAGATATACGTAAGCGAGCTGTTCCCTAACCGCGACCAGAGCGCTTACAACGGCTCAACATCAACCATCAATGTGCTAAACCTTGCTTATTATCCCAACGAGCGAGGCCCGTACAACTTCAACCCCGACCTCAATGCCGACGGAACGCTCAATAATCCGCAGCAGCACTGGGGCGGCATGATGCGCAAACTCGACACCAACGACTTTGAGGCAGCCAACATCGAGTATGTCGAGTTTTGGATGCTCGACCCCTTTATCTATACCCGTCAGCAAGGACAGGCATCCGATTATGGCGGCGACTTCTACATCAAT